>JACIWR010000480.1 GCA_014360845.1 Anaerolineae bacterium | reverse complement strand
CCCGTCCCGGGGACGTTCCATGCGGCAAGATGCTGTCTTTTGCGCGGTTTTCTCAGCCGAGACGCCCCCGGGACGGGGGCTACGAGCCTGGGGAGGACAGTGCGCCTGCTAGCCTGAGTAGTAACTCCGTTAGAAGGCTTGAAGCTCTCGCCAGCGGCGGGGGAGCTGTCACTGCCCCCCGGTTTCGCCGGGGATTTGGGGAGGCGCGGGAGAGGCTGTAATATGAAGCGCGAATATCCGGACCAGCCACTGGTGGGCGTGGGCGCGGTCGTCGTCAGAAACGGAGCAGTTCTTCTCGTCCGGCGGGGCCATGACCCGGGCCGCGGCCATTGGGCCATGCCCGGTGGTCGCCTGCAACTGGGGGAGACGTTAGCCCAGGCTGCCCGGCGTGAGGCTCTGGAGGAAACCGGAATCGAGATCGAACCCGGTGAGGTGCTGCACGTGAGCGACTTGATTCAGCGCGATGAAACGGGCCGGGTGCGATACCACTATGTGCTGGTGGACCTGCTGGCCCGCTACGTGAGCGGCGAACCTCGCGCCGGCTCGGACGCCCTGGAAGTGCGCTGGGTGGACGCTGGCGACCTGAACGCCTACCCCATGCCCGCTCATACCCGCCGTGTGCTGGAGATGGCTCTGGTGAGAGTCAGTCAGGTGACAGTCACCTCCGAGGTGACTGTCACCTGACCTGTCACCTGAAGGGGAGCTTATGCTGGCCAAGGTCTCGAGTTGCGCGGTGATCGGCCTGGAGGGGGCCGTTGTTGAAGTAGAAGTAGACACCGGTCGAGGGTTGCCCTCGCTAACCATCGTCGGACTGCCCGATGCCGCCGTCAAAGAATCGGGGGAACGGGTACGGTCCGCGATTAAAAACTCGGGTCTCGCCTATCCCGGTGGGCGGGTCACGGTCAACCTGGCCCCGGCAGACTTGCGCAAGGAGGGCCCTGTCTACGACCTGCCCATCGCCGTGGCTCTGCTCATCGCCTCGGGACAGATTTTCCCGCCCGAGGACAAAGCCCTTATCATCGGCGAGCTCTCCCTGGATGGCAGTGTGCGTCACGTCAAAGGCATACTGCCCATCGCCAGCTTCGCCCGGGAACAGGGCTTCAACACCCTGTTCGTCCCCCAAGAGGACGCTCCCGAGGCAGCTTTGATCCAGGATGTGACCGTGATTCCAGTGGATCACCTGACCTCGCTGGTTGGGCATCTGCGCGGCCTCTCCCCTATCCCGCCTTATCAGTCCAACATCAACTTCGACGAGACCGACGAGCCACCCTACGTCACCGATTTCCAAGAGATAAAAGGTCAGGAACACGTCAAACGCGCCCTGGAAGTGGCGGCGGCGGGAGGGCATAACGTATTGATGATTGGCCCGCCAGGCGCAGGCAAAACCTTGCTGGCCCGTTCCATGCCCGGCATCCTTCCCCGTCTGACTTTGGAAGAGGCTTTGGACATCACCCGTATCTACTCCGTGGCCGATATGTTGCCCAAGGACATGCCTCTTATCCGCCATCGTCCTTTCCGCGCGCCGCACCACACCATCAGTCACGCCGGGCTGGTGGGGGGTGGACGCTGGCCTCGGCCCGGGGAGATTTCCCTGGCCCATCGCGGCGTCCTTTTCCTCGACGAGCTGCCCGAGTTCGGCTCCCGCGTGCTGGAGGTGATGCGCCAACCCATGGAGGACAAGGTGGTGACCATCAGCCGGGCCCAGGGCGCTCTCACCTTCCCGGCCAATTTCATGCTCGTGGCCGCGATGAATCCCTGCCCCTGCGGCTACTTTGGTGATCCGGTGCGAGAGTGCACCTGTTCCATGGGAATGGTGAGCAAGTACCAGAAGCGCGTCTCCGGCCCGCTGATGGACCGCATTGACATTCACATCGAGGTGCCACGGGTGGAGTATGAAAAGCTCTCCAGCGATCGCCTGGGGGAACCGAGCGCAAAGATACGGGCCCGCGTGGAGAAGGCAAGGGAAAGGCAGCGTCAGCGATTCGCTGGGACACATCTGGCCTGCAACGCCGACATGGGCCCGGCGGAAGTCCGCCAGTTCTGCCAGGTGGACGCGGCGGGGCAGAGTCTGCTGCGGGCGGCGATGCAGCAGTTGCAGATGAGCGCGCGGGCTTATCACCGCATCCTCAAACTGGCGCGGACTATTGCCGATCTGGCGGGCAGCGAGCGCATCGAGACCGTGCACCTGGCGGAGGCTATTCAGTATCGGCCCCGCCGCCAGTTGTGATGGGAGTGGGGAATCCTCCACGCTCTCGCAAAGTTGGAATCGTTCTGGCGGAGTTGCACTCCGCGAGCCGTTTGGGCTGATCTCATCATGCAACTGCGGGATGTCGAGAAACCAATCAGGCCCTTGTCCTCTTCAGGACAAGGGCCTTTGTTATCCCTCAGCGCGGCTCAGTGTCAGGGTACGATGGCGAACACCCGGGCCGGGAAGCCGGAACCGGCTTTGGGTTTGGGGAAGGCCACAATGACTATGGCTCCGGCCTCAGGGACCTGGTCCAGATTGGCCAGCAGCT
>JACIWR010000048.1 GCA_014360845.1 Anaerolineae bacterium | reverse complement strand
AGCCAGAATAAGCGCTCACGCCGCAGACCCAACAAACCCGCGGCGTGAGCGCAGTCGAGCTGAGAGTTGCCCTCTTATTCCTCCTGCGCCAGCAACTGCTCTATGACATCCTGGAGTTGTTCGCTGGGCACGTAGCCGCCCATATCGCCCATGAAGATGAAGAACACTGGTGCCGGCGGGAACTGATTCTGTGCGCCGATGGCGAAGTCCTGTTGGACCTTGGCACTGGTTTGCCCTTCATCCAGACAGGCAGCGAAGGCCTCCGTGTCCAGGTCTAGCTCGTCAGCATATCCTTTCAGTGTGGTCAGGACATCCTCCGCCTGACTCCACTCCTCCTGTTGCTGAAAGAGGAGGTCATACATAGACCAGAAAGCGCCCTGCTGAGCAGCGCATTCGGCTGCCTCGGCGGCCTGGAACCCTTGCGCATGGTCGAGAGCCGGAAAGTACTTGACGATCAGCCGCACCTGGCCTGTCTCCAGATAATTCGCCTCCAGGTCAGGCCATACTTCCAGGTAGTGCTGCCGGTTGTCCGCCGACTGGAAGTCCACGAACTCGACGAGCATGATCTCCGCCTCTTCCGAGCCGTGGTAGGCGTCACCGCTGTAGGTGTACCCCGGACGCTCTGGGTTAGGGTCAAAGGGGGAGACCCCTGGCGGCAAGGGGGTAGGCGTGGGCGTGGGATGTTCACCGCGCAGCGCTGCTTCGATGGCCTGCTGGAATACGGCGAATTCCTGCGCCCCTCCGATGAACCAATCGTTGATGTAGAAAGCAGGGACGCTATCCACCCCAACGGCAAGCCCTTGCTCGTACTCATCCTGCACCTGAGCGGCGGTATCTCCAGAGTCCAAACAGGCAGTGAAAGCCTCAACATCGAGGTCCAGGTCGGCGGCGTACTCGATGAACTTCTCTCGCGGGTTCTCCTGCTCGCTCCACTCCGTTCTGGTCTCGAAAAGCAGGTCGTGCATGGCCCAGAAGGCTGGCGCGCCCTGTTGGGCCGCGCAGAGCGAGGCCTCGGCGGCCGGCCGCGCCTGGGGATGGATGGTATCCAGCGGATGCTGGATAAAGACATGCTTGACTTTGCCGGTGGCGATGTACGCTTCATACAGAAGCGGGCCCGTCTCTAAAGTGTGACGGGCGCAATATGGTCACTGGAACTCGGAGTATTCCACCAGTGTGACCGGCGCGTCAGGGTTGCCGCGATAGGGCGCGCCCTCCTCGGTGAAGCCCATGGGCACCTCGTCCGCGCCGAGGGTGGGCTTCTCTGGCGTCGCCGTCGGTGATGGGGTGTCGGTCACTGCCACCGTTGACGTGGGTGTAGGGCCACAAGCGGCCAGGATCAGGGCAGTGATGAGCAGCCCCAGGTAAAGAAAGTGTTTTGTTTTCACGCTATACTTTTGCCTCCATTCTTTTCTTTTGGGCCCTTCGCGGACTGATGAGGCTACTGCCGAATGACCTGGACGTGAACGCTCAGGCTAAGGGGACGAAGGGCGCTAATGGATTTTCCAAAGTCACAGGAGCAAGCTCAGAGTACGGCTATTATAGCATACCTGTGGGCTAGGGCAAATCTCTGCAGGAGGGTGGCACTTCAGCGCCGGCGGAGTGTCAAAAGCGGTGCAATTTGTGGAGGCGCAACAGAGGGACGCACCGCCGTGTAACGGGCGGTGCTGGGTGTGGGAGGAAGAAAGTCTCGGTCGGCAGGCTTCGTCGTGAGCTCAGCCGAACGGTAGGCGGCTCCTTGGGATTTCTGACACGGAGCTGCCGCGCGGTAGATACTCGAAGCCAGGGAGTCTAACTCGCTTAGCCACCAACCTGCCCTACTTGAACAGACTACCAGCCCGTGATCAGGGGGCGACCCCACCCGGCAGGGGCGGCGGAGCCCCGCCATACGGCTGACCGAAGATGGCCAGGGCATTGCCGTTCTGATCGGTAGCGTAGAAGGTGATACAGTTGTCAAATCCGAATCCGCTCTCCGCATTCACCGTCCAGGTGGCATTGCGGTCCGCCGCAGCAGCATTATGAGAAGACGTGGCATAAAGCCCGTTACCACTGACAGTCATAGAGAACACTTGCCCCGAAGGCGTGCTGAAAGTCATCGTGCCAGGAGGTGCGTCGAAGTCGAAGTTATACTGATGAACCTCCGTCACACCGCTGGTGACGTAGGGGTAAAGGTGCGGCCTCTCTGCAGTGGGCACATGGAAAGTCAGGCCATAAGCAAAGATGCGCGTGCCGGCGGGCACGGTATCCGTCGTCGCCGCTGTAGTGCCGATGGTGACATCGTAGACATTGCCACCGGTGCCACTGACTCCTTCCACGGCCAGCTTAAAGATGTATTTACCGTCAACCCGCTCCCCCAGGGTAATGGTGATGGGCTCGGTATTCAAAGCTACCCAGGTGTTATCCACTGTGGCGCTAACCCCAAATGTGCGGGTGACAAGGGTGGTACCGGCCAGGATTCCGGCGCGGTTGGTGTCGTCGAAGAAAGGCGCGCGAGATAAATCGTTGGTATAGGCGCCGTTGCCCCCCAAGACAGAAAACGTAAAGGTCGCTGCTGCGCCAACATCCATCGTTCCGCCACAGTCCGGGTCGAAAACGTTGAAGTATAGCGTAGTGTCGGATGGCAAGGTATCCGGCAACTCGAAGAAAATGACCTGCACTCTGTCATCGTCCCCATCGCCGTCCAGGGCATCCCGCCCATTGGTGCGCAGCAGGGCGTAATCCAGCACCTGGTTTGGTGACGTGACCACGCCGCGCACGGTGAAGGCATGCTCCAGCGTGTCAGAGGGGTTCGTCGGGCCGGGGTTGCGCACGGTCACGTTGTAGACGCCGGGCGACATGCCGGCGGGGACGGTGCCGTTCAAAGTTGCGCTGTTCACCCAGGTGACGGCCAGCGCCGGGGTCGCACCGATGAGCACCTCCGGTGTGTCTGCGAAATTCGTACCGGTGATGGTCACTGGTGTCGTCATCGTAGAAAGCCCCTCGTTGGGAGTGATGCCCAGCACGATGGGCGTAGGATGAGTCACGGTAAAGGGATTGCTCGTGCCCACGACTCCGGGATCAGCGGTGGAAGTGGCGGTGATAACGATGTCCGTCCCCACCGCGCCGATGCCCACCGAGCCACTCCAGAGCCCGGCAGCGAAGTCGGAGGTGATGGTCAGGCTGATGGTGGAGGTGGTATCCGTGAGGGTTGCCGCCGCCGTGTAAGTGGTGACGCGGTTATCATATCGGTCTTGGGCCGTGATGGTGATGGGGAAGCTCACGTTGATTACCTGCTGTGAGATGGCGTCGAAGGCGAAGTGATGCGGTGCCCCGTGTACCACGGTGAAGCCGTTGGGCAAAGTGCCCGTGCGGCTGTCGGGATTGGTCACCACCACGTCCCAGGCACCCAAGGGCTGGCCGCTGAGGTCAAAAGTGCAGGTGATGTGCGTCCCATCTACCACGGTCACGCCAGTAGCAGGGATACTTGAGCCACCTTGTTGCAGCAACACGGTCGCGCCGGCCTGGAAATTTGAGCCGGTGATAGTGACCGTGAGCGCGACATCGTCCACGGAGCCCGTATCCGGGGAAATTGCCTCCACGCGAGGAGGTTCGGGCGTGGGAGTGTGAGTGAACGTAGGGGTGGGTGACGGCGTGGCCGTAGGGGTAGCGGTAGACGTGGCCGTGGGAGTGAAAGTCGGGGTAGGGGTATCAGTCGGGACAAGAGTAAAAGTTGGGGTGGCGGTAGGCGTCGAGGTGGGAGGTGAGGTGGGGGTCGGCGACGCGGTAGCGGTAGCAGGGGGCACGGGAGTAGGCGTAGCAGTAGGCGGGGGAGCCTCTGTGGGTGTTGAGGTAGGGGGGGCAGTGGGGACTATCTCCACCGTCGGGCTGGGGGTAGCGGTGATGTATACCACTTCCACAACTTCCGCCTGGACCGTGGCCAGGATTTCGATGGCCTGGTGAATCTCCCGTTCAATGGTTTGAATCTCGAAAACGATCTCTTGGTTGCGCAGGGTGAGCAAGACGATGACGAACAGCAGGAAGTTCAGCAAGCCAATGAGCAGAATAAAGCGCCATCGGTTATCCAGGGTGAAGCGGCCCCGTAGATTGCGCCACAACCGGATTCCGGCCCCTTGGTCATCAAGCATGGTTCAATCTCGCTAGCTCCCCCCACTCGGCTAGTTCTCGGTCGGTAATCTTTAGTCCATGGTCTGTTAGTCTGAGGTCTTTGGTACCGAGTCTTCAGTAGCCCGCAGGGAATTTGTCGAGCTTGGCTTTGGCCCCCAACTCGGTGAAAATCTGACGCGCCTGGCTCAAGTAGCTCTTAGCCTGCTCGCTGTCTTCCTGGGCCAGGAACATCATGCCCATCTCAAAAGCCACTAAGCCCTGATTGTACTTGTCTCCCAACTCATCGAAGATGCTCTTTGCCTCGCTATAGCGGAGCATGGCCTCGTCCCATTGTTTGCGTCGAGTGGCGATCATGCCTTGCACCATGCGGGCATAGGCGTACTCGGCGCGGGCATCGGCTTCTTTGGCCAGGCGGATGGCCTCGGCACAGTGCTCCTCGGCCTCGTCCAAATCCCCTAAACGGACGTAAAGTTCGCCCAGGTGAGATTTAACGGTGGCCATGCGGCTGGTGAAGCCCGCGCCCTTGCTGGTGATCTCCCAGCACTTTCCGAAGTACTCCTTGGCCTGCTCGTACCGCTCGCGTTCCATGCTGATCAGGCCCAGGCCCAGGTTGACCACAAACAGGGATTGGGGACTCCCCGCCGGACTGATGTAGGCCAGACTGCGCTGGTAGCATTCATCGGCCTCCGCCCAACGACCTTGATTGCGATAGATGTCACCCAGTACGCTGAACACACGGGAGGTAGCTTTACGCAGGCCGGCCTGCTCCGCCAGATTCAAGCTTTCCTGCAGATTCTCGATGGCCTTATCCCACTCTCCCAATACATAGAAAGTCTCCCCCAAGGTCTCGTAGATAAAGGATAGGGAAGCCATGTCCTTACATTCCCCGGCCAGGGCCCGTCCCTTTTCCAGATACTCCAGAGCCTTTGCATAGTGCCCGGTCAATTTAGCCTGCCAACCCAGGTTTTGATATAGTTTGGCCTGGGTAGCCAAGTCGCCGGTCTCGCGGCTGATCTCCAGGCTGCGCAGCCAATGCTCTTCGGCCAGCTTATTCTCTCCCTGGCGGAAGTAACGGATACCGGCAAAGTACAACAAGCGGGCCAATTCCTCCGGGTCCAGCAACTTCTCGGCCAACTCGAAAGCTTTCTCGGTCCAGGCCTTTGCTTCTTCCAGCTTGCCCTGATGCCAGTAGACCCGCCCTATTTCGTTGTAGATGCGCACCAGTTCATTATGTTCGATGCCCTCCAGATACTGCAACCCCAACTGGAACTGGTGCAGAGCCTGCTCGTAATCGCCCCGTTCCACGAGGATTTGCCCGATCTTGCGGCTCAACTCGGCTATTTTCACATGCTCAGTAGATATCTGGCTAAATTCCATCGTTTGGTGCCTCCTCACGCTGTTCTCGGATCGGGAAGTTAGCGGTGTAGCTCCAGACGCAGAGGTTCAAGGTTGGGACCCGTAGGGAATAATCCGTGTGATAACCTGGGTATGGGTGATGGTTTCGGTGCGGATCAACTCCTCGTATACCATGCGAGTAGTCTGAAGGGTGATGACTTCCCGTTTCAATTCGCCCTGCCTCAAAGCCAGGAGCAAAGTGGTGATCAGGAGTACATTGAACAGCAGAATCAAGGCAATAAATCGCAACTGACCACCAAATCTGCTCAGAGGAACGCGAAAACTATCCAGACGAATTTCAGGACGTGATTTCATGACCTCAGTCCTCGGCCTCGTAACCGGCACGGTCCTCGTACAAGCGCACCTGGTTCTTGCCCATGCGTTTGGCCAGGTAAGCGGCGCGGTCGGCTTTCTTGATCAACCCTTCTATGTCACGGGCGTCGCTGGGGAAGACAGCTATACCCACACTGACGGTGGCCTTGACTTGTTCCCCCTGCTCAGTGGTGAAGATGTACTCTTCAATGGCCTGGCGTATACGCTCGGCCATGGCCCGCGCCTGAGCCTCGTCCGCGCCGGGGATGAGGGCGACAAATTCCTCGCCGCCGTATCGGCCCACCAGATTGCCGTTGGCGGTGAACTGCTCCAGAATTCGCGCCACGCCCTCCAGCACCAGGTCGCCGACCTGATGCCCGTAGGTGTTAT
Source organism: Anaerolineae bacterium (assembly GCA_014360845.1). Lineage (GTDB taxonomy): Bacteria > Chloroflexota > Anaerolineae > JACIWR01 > JACIWR01 > JACIWR01. Next base: position 9,545 of record JACIWR010000048.1, on the reverse strand, counting down.
TGATCACCCGGAAGTCGTCAATATCCGCCAGGAGGAGAGCCGCCTGGCGCTGGGTAAGCTGCACCCGCCCCAGTTCCCGTTGTGCGCGCTGGCAGAAGGCCGTTTGATTCATAAGGCCCAATTGCCGGTCTATTTCCGCCAGTTGTTGGCTGCGCTCGTAAAGTTGCGCGTTTTTGAGGACGATGCCCGCCTGGTTGGCCAGGATGCTGATCAGCCGCAGGTTCTCGGCGTTGAAGTTGCGTCGGCGGCGCACTAAGACCAGAAGACCCACCAGGTCCGATTCGGCCAGCAGTGGCATAATGAGCAAGGCAGTGCGGGGCGGCCAGTGCTCTTCGGCAGGAGACCGTTCCGGGGCCTCACCAATGTCGTTTACCACGCGGCCCTGCACCGAACTGATCACCTGTCCCAGCACGCCCTCGCCAGCGAGAACCACGGGAGGTGCCTGACCGCTCTCATCGGCGGTGACCAGGAGGAACTCGTTCGCTTCCGGGTTATAGGAGTAGACCAGGTACTGGTCACAGGAGACCAGTTGATCCAGGCTCTTGGCGATGCTCCGGGCCACGACCTGAACTGTCTCTTCCTGACTCAGTGCAGCGACAAATCCCTGCGAGATTTTGTACAGGGTACGCACTTCGTCATAAGCGGTGTCAATATTAATGTATAGGCGAAAGGCAGCCAGGACGGCGAAGAGGGGAATAAGACCTAGCAGGAGCGCGGCGAAGGAAAACTGACGCAGGCTGTACAGGTAATAGATGATCAGTGGCAAAGGGGTGAGTAAGAAAGCCACCAAAGGATCAGTTTTCGGAAACCGCTCCTCGACGGCTGTCAGGATAGCCCTGTTCCGAGGCCAAACCAGAAGAGTGGACAACAGGGCATAGGTAATGGTGTAAGCGATCACTGCTGGCAGGTGGAAGGTTTGCACACCCCACGGCGGCACATTCTCGCTGAGCCAGACGAAAACCAGCCCCGCGATGACGCTTACCAGCGCGCATTGTCCTACATAGTAGATTACTCTGGCCGGGCGCTGGCGCCGCAGTACACCATAGCCCAAAAGAGAGCCGGCCACAACTACCTCGGTGGCCTGCACCACCTGATCCCAGGGAGTGGACATCGCGTCGCGGCGAATCAACAACGCCAGCAATATGGCCACGAAACTCATGGTCGTACTATTGCCTTGGGGCAAGCGTACGACCATCCACTCTGCCAGGATAGCAATTGTAGCCAGCAGGAGAACCGTTGGGCTCCAGATGGGGCCGTGCTGCACTCCAACGACTACCAGAGCTCCCAGGCCAAGGACAGCGATGATGTACGAGTAGCTTTTCGATAACAAAGAGCTCTTATCCATTGTACGTCGCCCTGGCCCCCCACTTAGCACCTCCCCCCAGTTGCTGCGGGTTCTGCTTTAAATATACATGAGAAACGAGAAAGTGTCAAGAGCACCAAAGTAAAATTTGAGAGAAGAATCCGGGTCTACCGCCTGCCCCGCACCTCCTCCGCCAAGCGCTGGAAAAACTCGGCCATGAAATCGTGCCGGTCGGCAGCGATCTGCCGGGCTGTGGGAGTGAACAAGCCGTCCTTCAGGCGGCTCAGCTTGAAAGCGAATTCGTGCGCCGGGGTGTGCTCGCGCTGATCGTCGTCGGGATCACCCCACAGTTTTTGACCCTCACGCCCGGCGACGGCGTAGGCGCGGGCCACGCCGATGGCACCGATGGCGTCGAGCTTGTCCGCGTCGTACAACACCCGCGCCTCCAGGCTCTGAGGAGCAGGTCCCCGCCGGAAGCGATGGGCGGCAACGGCCTCGGCTACGGCTTCCACTTTGTCCGGGGGATAACCGCGCAATATCTCTCGCGCCCGTGCCGCCCCGATACGGGCGTGGCAACCACCACTTCTCCTCTCCTCTGCTCGCCCCACATCGTGAAGTAGAGCCGCAGCCCGCACTATCTCCACATCGGCTCCCTCCGCTTGAGCGATGCGCTCGGCCAGAGCCAGCACGCGCAGGACGTGGTCGAAGTCGTGGGCTGCGTCCCCGTCGGCGTAATATTGCCGTGCCTCCTCAACGGTGATCACAATTCCTGCTCCTCTTGGGTCTCGACGTCGGTCTTGTAGGCCAAACAGGTATCGGCCATGAATATCTTGCCCAGTTGAATTTGCTCTTCCTCGGTCAACTGCTCCAATTGCTGGCGGTCCATGAGGCCGCTGCCATACCCGATGAGGAAGGGAAACGCCAAACGCACGGCACTCATCACGATTTCCACCAGGTGGACACAGCCCGTGCTCTTGCCTATAGTGGCCGACACACGCCTGGCAACACCTCGCTCCACGGTCAAGCCTTTCAAGCGCTCCAGGTTTTCCAGGGTCCGATGGCAAATGTCAAAAGGCACTTTGAGCATTTCGCCGCTGGCCTCCACAATTTGACGGCTGGGCGCATCAATAATCAGTTGCACGCGGATGCTGTGGTCCAAATCCAACATGGTGGACCAGAGCATAATCTGGTGCTCGCCGAGGCGGTGTACCGAGACGTTGATGTTGCGCTGATAAAGGTCCATGCAGTAACTCCTGGCGTAATTAGATCACGTAGGGGCCGCGCCCCACCCAATCTTCCCCTCTCACATCCTCGTCGGGCCACGGGCCCGACCTACGGTTTCCACTCCACTGCATCGCTGACCGGTTGCCCTTGGGCATCCACCACGGGCACGGTCGCCACGTCGGGGTAGGTGTACATGCCGGTGCGTACCCAGAAGGGGCCCGGCGGCGCATCGGCGGCGATCTCCACATCAAACCAGCTCACGATCAGGTCGCCGGCCTGCCAGGCACTGGTCCGGTAGCCAACGCCATCCTCTTGACCCCAGCGGCGGCCCTCTCCATCCACCAGATGGTTGAAGAAATGATAATCCACGCCCTCCACACCCTGGGGCGCGATCCACCACAAAATCAGGCGAACGGTGTGACCAGGGCCCATTTCACCCAAAGCCTGATGTCCCAGCAGGGTCACCCCGTTGGCCCAGAGCGCCGGTTCAGCGGCAGAAGCAATCTCCGGCATCATGCGCGCCACCGCTCCGGCTGGCAAGCGATAGAAGCGATAACTTTGTAGTCCCCCACGCACCAGCACCGTCTCCTCTGGCAGAAGCACTGCGAAACGTGCCAGCCACTCCGCCGCCGGGGTGTCGTTCGCGTCAGGGGCGAGGCAGTAAATGGTGTCCATATTCGAGGGAGTGAAAACCACCGCTTTCTGTGCGTCCACGAAACGGGGCGAGAGATCACCTTCCAACAGAAAGCGGAACACAGCCGGTACTGTATCCCGGCTGGGCCTGTCGCCTTTGGTCAGGATAACGACCTGACGATTGCCCGTCTCGTCTGCCAGGCGGCGGAGGGTGTTGGCAGCGTGCAAGGCATATTTCACCGGCACACCATGACCCCATGCCGTGTCGTGAGTATCCACGAAGCGATACAGATATAGCACGTTGTAGACCTGCCACACGGCGATGCTGACGACCAAAACCATCAACGCTACGGATATAGACCAAGCCACAGCGCGACGGTCCTTCAAAGTTGTACCCCACTGCCAGACGCGCACCACCAGGAGAGCGATGATGATATAAGGCGCGGGATACAGGACCACAAAGTAATGGGGATGCAGAGCGACAGAGGGGCGAATGTTGATCAAGACCGGCACTAAAGTCCATATCAGCAGAATGGAATAGCCGACGGTACGAGCAGAAAGGCTGCCTTTTTGCTGCCGCCAGTCATGCCATATCTCCGCGGCCAGGTAAAGGACCCCACCAAGAAGGAGCATCATCTCCAACACATCCAACCAGCCCAGGGGCAGCCGTCCGGCCAGGAATTCCTGAAAAGCGGTGCCGGCCAAGGAGTGGAGGTTAGCTCCGGAGATGATGCGGAGAGCGTGTTGTGCGGCCTTCAGGCTAAACTGGGCCGGTTGTTGAGAAGTGTCCACCAGAGCTTTGAGATTAGCGAAGCCCTGGGTGAAATCGCGGTAGAGATAGGGCGCAAAAATGACGAGGAAGCAGCAACCGCCTAAGAGCAGTGGTCGCCAGCGCACGCGCGCGCGGTAGATCAGCAAAAGCAGAGCCATCACCGGGACGAGGGCCAGGGCCGAGAAAGTGATCTGCAGCAAACAGGCCAGCCACACAAAAGCCAGGATCAGACGGCGCTCTTTCTGCCCGACCAAAGTATCGAAGAGGGCGGCGAGGAGGAGCACGGTGAAAAAGGGCAAGGCATCGGCGGTAAAAACTTTGCGCGAGAAAAGCACCGCCCACGGGCTCACCGCGAACAGCAATCCGGACACCAGGCCCACAGCGAGGCCAAAATAACGGCGCGCCAGCAAGAAACAACTCACCACCGCAAATACGTTAAGCAAAGCCAGAAACCCGGTGACTATACGGGGGTCCCGGGTCACGGCCAAGGGCAAAACCAACAGGTAAGTCATTCCTGCGGGTTTGGGTATCCCTACCGAGGCGGTAGAGCCCACTACGGGCAAGTGGCCTTGCAACACCTCCAGCGCCAGACGGCAATGGGTAACCTCATCCAGCTTGAACTCAACCAAGTCCAGGTAGCCCAGGCGCAGGTATCCCGCCAGGAGCAGGATGCCGAGCAAGGCCAGGGCCGTCCGCCAGCGTATCATTTCGCCCCCTGGCTTGTATCCCGCACACGGTGGACCGCGTCCATGTAGCGCTTCACCCGCTCCAGGTCCACCGGATTCTCGCCGATGCCATCCTTTTTCAAACTGGAGCCGACAATAGCTCCATCGGCGTACTGCAGGAAGGCGGCGATGTTGTCGGCGTTAGTGCCGCTGCCCATCAGGATGGGACGGGTGGCCAGCTCCCGCGCGCGGCGCACCTTCTCCAGTTCGGGTGCGGAGCCGGTCATCTTTCCGGAGACGATGAGCGCGTCAGCCAGGTAGAACTCCGTCCACTCGATGTGCGTGGCCAGGTCAATGCCCGGAAAGCGCACGGAGTGCTTCTTGTCCACGTCGGCGAAGATTTTGATGTGCTCGGCGTGCAGCGCTTTGCGGGTGCGCAGCAGTTCCGCCGCGCAGCCGTGGTCGAACTCGCCCGTATCCCACACCTGCGCTCCGGTGAGCAGGCACACGCGGATGAAGGAGGCCCCCGCGGCCACGGCGATGGACAGGGTCACCCGCCCGCCATTGTGCACCACATTGATGCCCACCGGCACGTCCACTGCCTCGACGACGGCCCGCGCGGCTACGGCCTGGGCGGTCATCTCCTCCGGGGGGATGCCGTGCTGGGTGTAGAAGGGCAGGTCCCACATGTTCTCCACCATCAGCGCGTCCACCCCACCCTTGACCAGGGTCTCGGCGTCGCGCAGAGCCTCGTCAATGATGCGCTGCATCCCATAGCCAGTGTAGCCCGGCGCGCCGGGCAGGGGCCACAGATGCACCATGCCGATGATGGGTTTGCGCACGCCGAAGAAGTCCTCCAGCGATTTGATGCGAATTTCGTCTAACCGCTCACGCCACTCTACTGTCATGTTTTCCCTCCGAATTCGTAGGTCGGGTTGGCAACCCCACCTACGCTGTTGATCACGGCGTCGAACTCGCATTGCCAGCCCGACCACGGAGGCAAGCTCCGCTGTTGGCTCAGAAAAGCTACCACTTCTCCAGGAGTGATGACCCGTCGCCCATAGCCCTCGTCGGCGACCATCAGAGCGCCCAGGGCATTGCCCAGCAGAGCCGCCGCCCGCCAGCTCAACCCCTTCAAGCGCCCGCAGATCACCCCCGCATCAAAAGCATCACCGGCTCCGGTAGTATCGTGCACCTGCACCACAAAAGGCGGCACCGCGACCAAGTCATCCTTCGGGGCCACCACACACCCCTCCCCACCCAACTTGAGCACTACGGTCTCCACTCCCAGCTCACGCAGGCGGAAAACAGCCTGTTCCGCGTCTCGCGTGCCCGTGAGCAACTCTGCCTCGTCCAGGTTGGGGAAAAACAGGGTCATGCGGGGCAACAACTCGCACACCAAATCAGCCTGCCGGCGCAAGACCTCCAGCCCGGCGTCGAGAGATGTGCTTAAACCGGCGCGTTGCGCCAGTTCCAGCGCCCGAAGCGCCGCCTCTCGTTGGGGGGATTCCAGCAAAGCGTAGCCGGAGAGGTGAAAGTGGTGAGCTCCGTCGAAGTCCGTTATCGAGATTGCCGCCGGGTCGGTGCGAGCGTTAGCTCCCCGAAAGCCGAACATGGTACGCTCACCGTCGGGGGTGACGACGATGAACATCGTCCCTGTGTGCACCTCAAGATCGCGCTGTACCAGGTGCACATCCACCCCGCCGGTGCACAGCTCGGTCAGCACCTGCGTACCCAAAACATCAGACCCTACCCGCCCGATGATCGCCGTCTCGACCCCACAACCGGCTAACATCAGCGCACTATTGGCCGCCGACCCGCCAGCACACAAGCGAAACCGGTCGGCCAGACCGTCTCCACCGGGCTGAGGATAGCGGGCGATATGGGCCATCATATCCAGGTTAATATCGCCCAGAGTGATGACTTGCGGCATAACGGTCCCCTCGCCGACCGGACTCGCTTTCGTCTACTCTGATGATGGCTCCTCCCCCTTACAGCGGGACTGGGTGACCGGCAGGCAGAAGATGAAAGTGCTGCCTTTCCCCACCTCACTCTCCACCCAAATACGTCCCCCGTGCAGTTCCACCATCCCTTTAGCAATGGACAACCCCAATCCCATCCCCTCATACCGCCGCGACAAACTGGGCTCCACCTGGTAGAAGCGATCGAACACGCGATCCAACTCCTTGCGCGGGATACCAATGCCCGTATCACGCACGGCTACCCATGCTTGTCCATCATGCTCGCAGGCCAACACCTCGATGCGCCCACCGGAGGGGGTGAACTTCACCGCATTGGAGAGCAAGTTGCCCAGCACGAGATGCAGCTTTTGACGGTCGGCCTCGATCATCAGCGGCGGAGAGGGGAGATTGAGCCCCACGGTCTGCTGCTTGGCACAGGCCAGTGACAGAAACTCTTGAATACAATTTCGCACCAAATCGTTCAAGGAAAACACTTCCAGCTCCAGCTGTGCCTCACCGGTCTCGATATGCCGCAAGTTCACCATGTCTCCAATCAGCGAGTTGAGACGCATGGCGCTTTGGAGCACGATGTCCAACTGCTCGCTGGCCTGACCGGTGGCACTCCCGCGCAGGAAAGAGGCATAACCCAGGATGAGGGATAACGGCGTACGCAGCTCATGAGCGGCGATACTGATAAAATCGCTCTTCAAACGGTCCAGTTCGTGTAACTTCTCATAAGCCTTGCGCAACTCTTCCATCAGACGGGCATTCTCGATGGCGATGGCCGCTTGTGCTGCCAGCGTGGTCATCACGTGGACGTCCTCCCAACCCATCTCCCGGCCCCCACGCTTATTAATCGCCTCCAAGACGCCGATGGCCCGCCCCCGCACCTGCAACGGAACACCGATGATGGACCTGGTCTGAAAATCGAGTTTCCTGTCCACCCCCTGATAGAAGCGATCATCGTTCTGCGCATCACGGATGAGGAGGGGCTTGTTGTTGCGGAATATCCACCCGGCGATGCTGTTATCAATCGGCACAGAAATATTCTCCAGCTCCTCCTGGCGCATCTTTCTCGCCGCCCGAAAACGCAACTCCCCCGTCTTTTCATCGAACAACAAAATGGAGCAGTCTTCCGTTTCGGTCAACTCGGTGATGACCTCGATAATAGTTTGCAACAACGGTTCCAGGCTAAGAGTAGAGTTCAGTATCAAACTGACCCGCACCAGCCGCTCCAGGCTGGCGATACGCCGCTCCATGCCCGCGATCCGTTCGCGCAGTGCCTGTTCAACTTCCACGAAAATCCACCTCCGACATCCACCGGGCCCGGGCCTCTCAAACTTCCAGGCGCATTGCCTCTGTGCGCACCCGCCGTAGCGCTTCCGCCGGCGATATGGGCTCATCCGAGAAACGCAAATACAGATATTTGAACACATCGCGCAAGATGGCCGTCAGCGGCACAGCGATGATCATACCCCATAAGCCCATGGCCTCATTGCCTATCACCAGCACAAACATAATCAACGCCGGGTGCAGTCTGACGCTCTTACCGGACACCCGCGGCACGAGAAACAAGTTCTCAATCTGTTGCACGATGAAGATGACCAGCAAGGTCCACAGAGCAGTGACGGGCGATTGAATCACCGCCACGATCAGCGCCGGTATCGCCCCCACGACAGGCCCGATATAGGGGATAAACTCGAACACGCCGACAATCACCCCCAGCAGCACGGCGAACTCCAGTCCCACCACCACAAAACCTATGGTAGACATAGCCCCCACGGCCACACATAAGAGCAATTGGCCGCGAATGTAAGCGCTGAGGATGTCATCAATGATACTTAGCACATTCCGCACATCGGCTTCGATACGCTTCGGGATCATCGCCTCGAAGGCGTTGACCATAGCCTGTTCATCGGCGAGGATATAGAAGAGCCAGAAGGGGATGATCACCAAACCGATGATAAGGCTGACCGTACTGGTCAAGGCGGTCACTGTGCGTCCCATGCCATCCTGTATCGCCTGGCCTATAGCTCCCGCGGCCCGGCTCAAGTTCCCCTCGATGGTTTGTCGCCATCCTTCGGGGATGGTAGTGCGATAGCGAACCAGCCACTCATCGAGCAAATGACGCCCCTGGGTGAGCAATTGCTCCCTTTGCGCCCACAGGCTTTCCACCTGATTGACCACTACCGGGACCAGGAAAGCCATAAACCCGGCTATCAACAGAATGACCAGGAAATACACGATAAGGATGGACAGTGGGCGCGAAAGGCGGCGTCTCTTGAGGAAAGCAGGCATGTAACGATCAATGCGCCGCACCAAAGGGTAGAGCAAGTAAGCCAGCACCAGCCCCAGGATGTAAGGGAAAAGGGCCGCGCGGGCTAAATACAAAATCCAGCCGATAATCAGCAAACTCAGCAGAACCAAGATCAAACGATAGCGTTGGGTTTTAGTTAACTCAGACCACATCGCCAGCTCCGTGTTGTAAACCCAGCACCTCGTAGACCTGCACTGGCTGCATTCGTCCTTTCACCTTCACCGGTGGCAGCTTATTCACCTGTACATGGTCACGGACTAATTGATAAGTGGCCTCGCTGATGAGAATTTGGCCCTCTTTAGCGATGCCGCACAAACGTGAGCCCAAATTGACCGCGTCACCGATGACCGTGTAATCCACCTGGAGCTCGCACCCGATGTTGCCCACCACCATCTCGCCGGTGTTTATACCGATGCCAATGGGCGCGCCCTCACGTCCTTCTTCCGCCCAGCGGGTCAGCAGTTCACCGTGGACGCGCTGCATCTCCAAAGCAGTCTTCACCGCGCGCAGCGCGTGATCGGGCATGGGCACTGGCGCTCCGAAGACGGCCATCACCTCGTCACCCACGAACTTATCCAGCGTGCCCTCGTGGGCCAGGACCACCTCGGTCATGGCCGATAAGTGCTGATTGAGGGTCTCCACAATCACTTCGGGGGTGGTGCGCTCGGCG
>JACIWR010000479.1 GCA_014360845.1 Anaerolineae bacterium | reverse complement strand
CAGCGCAGTCGAAGAATGCTTGCTCCGTCCAGGCGTGCTCCAAAAGCACGCTGACCGGCCTCGCCTGGGGCTCGAAGCCTCAGACTGAGCGGCGGAAGGGCGCCCCCTGATCTCACGGAGTTGGACTTCACGAGCGGAGGGTCTGTCCCGCAGTGCAACTGTGGGACAGCGAAAGGGTGCCAACTCACCCCAAAGGGAAGGTGCACCCCGCGCCCGATGCGACTTGACAATACCCTTTCTTAGGTGTATATTTTTTCCTTGCTGTCTGCATCTATCCTCTTAAAAGGGCGCCATTTCGGTGTAGGGGCGAATCGGGTATCCCACGGGTCTGAGGGGCCGGTGCTCGGCTGGCATTCTTCGACTGCGCTGTGCTCCGCTCAGAATGCATTCTTCGACTGCGCTGTGCTTTGCTTTGAAAGCTGGGTTCGCCCCGGAACTGCCCAGGGCGCTCGAGACAACGCCCTGCGTGAGAGATGCCGGGGCTGGTGTTAGAACTCTTCACAATCAACATATAGAAATACTGCAAGGAAGGAGCTGCCAAAGATGAACCATGACAAAACCTCCCCTGTTCTCTCTTCGGCGGAAGAGGCGAGTCCCCCTTGCCAGGTTGCCTGTCCATTGCATACGGATGTCCGTGGATATGTGGCGGCCATCGCGCGGGGCGATTTCGAAGCAGGTTACGCCATCGCCAGAGAACCCAACCCCCTAGTTTATGTCTGCTCCCACGTTTGTGCGCACCCCTGTGAAGAAGAATGTCGGCGTCACCAGGTGGACGATCCCGTGTCTATTGTCGCTCTGAAGCGCTTTGTGACCGAGCGGCACGATCTCTCCCTGGGACATGGTCCGGCCAAGCCCGACGTAGAACCAAAAGAGCAAAAAGTAGCCGTCATCGGTGCTGGCCCGGCGGGATTGACCGCTGCCTATGACCTGGCGCGCATGGGGTACCCCGTCACCGTTTTCGAAGCTCTGCCGGAACCCGGTGGTATGTTGCGGGTGGGGCTGCCCAAGTATCGCCTGCCTCGCGAGCTCATTGATATAGACGTCAAGGGCATCCAGGAAGCCGGCGTAGAGATCAAAACGAACGTGCGTATCGGTCAGGATTTAACGCTCTCGGATATCAAAGAGCAGGGGTATGATGCCATCTTCATCGCCATTGGCGCGCAACAAAGTCGCGCCCTGCGCATCGAAGGCATGGACCTGGACGGCGTCCTGTTGGGCGTGGATTTTTTGCGGGACGTGAACCAGGGCAAGCCGGTGAAGTTGGGCAAGAAAGTGCTGGTCATCGGCGGAGGTAATGTGGCGGTAGATGTGGCCCGCTCGGCTGTGCGGCAGGGTAAGCCCGGCGATGAGAAAGAAGTGCACATGATTTGTCTCGAATGCCGGGAGGAGATGCCCGCCCACGAATGGGAGATAATAGAAGCGCAAAAAGAAGGGGTCATCCTCCATCCCTCGCTGGGCCCCAACAGGATTCTAGGCCGCGATGGTAAAGTGGTGGGCCTGGAGACCATCGTTTGCGAGTCGGTATTCGACAGCGAAGGTCGCTTTAACCCCTCCTTTGTCTGCGACACGGAGAGCGTCATCGAGGGAGATACTGTTATTTTAGCTATCGGCCAAGCTTCTGACCTCTCTTTCATTCGTCCAGAGGACGGCATAGAGCTCACCCCTCGGCGCACCATCAAAGTAGACCCCGATACCCTGGCCACCACTGCGCCCGGCATTTTCGCCGGCGGAGAGGTTGTCTCCGGTCCGGGCAGCGTGGTGGGGTCCATGGCTCTGGGACGGCGCGCGGCCATCTCCATTGACGCTTACCTGCGCGGCGAGAATCTGGCCAAGCTCCGCTTCGAGGAGCCACAGAAGCTGGATGAGTTGCCCCAGAAAACCGTGGAGAAAATCAAGCCCCTGAGCCGAGAACCTATGCCCATGCTCCCCCTCGAAGAGCGGGCCTTCAACTATCGCGAGGTCGAGCTGGGATACAGCACGGCTATGGCTGTGCGGGCGGCTCATCGCTGCCTCACCTGTGGGGGCGGAGCGTACGTGGACCCGGCCAAGTGCGCTGCCTGCCTGACCTGTGTGCGGGTTTGTCCCTACGATGTGCCCGTGATCAAGGACGGGGCCGCTTTTGTTGACCCCACGCAATGCCAGGCCTGTGGCGTTTGTGCCAGCGAGTGCCCGGCCAAGGCGATTACGATGAAACTGTACAGCGAGGACCAGTTGTATCAGGAAATTGAGGCCCTGTTCGCCACTGCTCCCGTCGGCAACCCGGAGCCGCTCATCGTGGGCTTCTGCTGTCTGTTCTGCGCCTACGCTCAAGATGAGTGGGCGGAGTCGGTGCGCGCCCAGCTCCCGGACAATGTCAAGACCGTGAATGTGCTCTGCACCAGCAGGATAGACGTTGAACACCTGCTGCGGGCTTTCGAGTTGGGAGCGGATGGCGTCTTCGTGGCCGGGTGCGTGGGCGAAGAGTGTCGTCATACGGAGAAGGCAGCCAATCGCATCCAGGGCAAGGTCCAGTTTGTCAAGGAAGTACTGGATCAG
>JACIWR010000478.1 GCA_014360845.1 Anaerolineae bacterium | reverse complement strand
CGCCAGTAACCGAGGACCGTATCGCCGTCAGCCTTGCCTGGGGCTCACAACCCCAGAAGGGCCCTTACCACAGAATCCACATCAGCCGTGCCTGTCGGTCGTCCAGGCGATGCAGGCCGGCCTCATGAGCCAAGCGCACGGCCTCCTCGTACTCCTGGCGGGTGATGCGCCGATTCAAGGGGGGCAGGGCCCCAGCCTTGTAGCAAGGTCGGTACTGGTCCATGACGTTCAGATAGGTGTTCGGAGAAATCTCCGTGGCCAGGAAGCGCACGATTTCCCCTGTGCCGGCCAATCCCTCCGGCAACACCAGGTGCCGCACCAGCAGCCCGCGCAGGGCAATGCCCCGCTCGTCCATGACTAAATCGCCGACCTGGCGATGCATCTCTTTCACTGCCGCCCGGTTGATGGCCGGGTAATCTTTGATTTTGGAATACTTCAGCGCGATCTCGGCGTCGGCGTATTTCATGTCTGGCATGTAGATGTCGAACACGCCATCCAACAGGGCCAGGGTACTCAGGCTATCGTAGCCGCCGGTGTTGTAGACCAGGGGCAGACGCAACCCGGCCTGGGCAGCGATAAGCACACCGGCCAGAATCTGGGGCACGACGTGGGTCGGCGAGACGAAGTTGATGTTGTGACAGCCTATATCTTGCAAGCGCAACATCATTGCTGCCAGGTCCTCCGGCTCCACCTCGCGGCCCTGGCCCAGTTGGCTGATCTCATAATTCTGGCAGAACTGGCACTTGAGATTGCACCAACTGAAGAAGATGGTGCCGGAGCCCCCCCGCCCGACCAGGGGCGCTTCCTCGCCAAAATGCGGGTTGAAACTGGAGACCACCGCCCGCTTCCCCGTGCGGCACACTCCCTCTTCATCCTGCAAGCGGTTTACCCCACACTCACGAGGGCAGATGTCGCAGGCTGCCAGGCGTTGGTAGGCAGCTTCCACCCGACGTTTCAGTTCGCCGCTCTCCAGCAAAGCCACGTAGGCCGGTTCAAATTCGGTGCTCACAGCTCAACCTCTCTGCTACTACGGTCCTTCAGCCACTTTCTCACCCAATCGGCAAAGGTGTAGATGTCATCCAGAGCTTGCAGGTTGACGTATATCTCGTCCCAATCCAGGTCTAGATACTCGTGCACCAGGACATTGCGAAAACCGGCGAGGGGAGCGAAATGGCGGGCGAATTATCCCTTCGTAATAATCCCGTGGCTTTCGCGCCGCTTCCAGGGAGATAATGCGATTCGCAATGTCCAAGCAGCACTGAGCTGCCACTTCCGGATTTCGCTCAACGATGTCTCGCAGGTAGGGATCACCCCCAAGTTCATCGCGACTCTTCACCCGCAGCGGTTCTAATTTCTGCAAGCACTCTCTGAGTCTTTCTAAGCGCCGTTCGATACCGGCGAACTCCGATCTCATCATCTCCCCCTTTGATGATTTGTTGGCGCTGCTCTCTGAGAACGGGCAGGAAATCAGCATAGCGGCTCAGCGTATCCGCTTCAAACTCCACGCGGGAGGCCAGGTCGCGCTGATAGAGCAATTGTCCCTCGGCTACGACATGGTAACGCAGCTCAATGGGGGCGCGATTCAAGATTACCAGGTCTACCTGCTCTACGCCCAGCAAGCAGGCTAACTCGTGCGCCAGTTTGTGGCGTGTTCGGGGCGCCATTTCCCCTCCGATCAGGATGGCAATATCGTAATCACTCATCGGACCCGCTTGCCCTTGAGCCTGAGAGCCGAAGAGATAACCGAGGATGATCTGCCGATTTTTCGATAGGTATTCAGCTAGTTTTCGTTCAGAGTCGCTACTTTGCGCCCGGGCAGCATGGATCGAACAAGCCCTCTCATCCATGTTACAACCTTTCACCATCTCACCGGCACCTGCCGCAGTCGCCAACGCTTATCGCGGTATTGCACATACCCCCGCTCGCGCCCGAATTCATAGAGCCGGCGGGTGATTTCCACGTCCTCCTGGCAATAGGACAACACCTTATCAATCTCTCCCCGCCGATACCAGTACACGGCCTGCACGCCATCGGCAGTTTTACCGACGCCCAGCGTGGCCTGAGCCACATTCTCCAACTTCAGGCGGAACCCCAGCACGCGATAGAGATGGGTCAACATGTCCACTGTGGGCAGTCGCTGCAGCGGGTGATCGGTGTAAGCGCTGAGCACGGTGTAATCGAAGCGCAGCACGTTATAGCCCACCACCAGATCGGCGGCCAGCAATTCGGCAATGAGGTCGTCCACCTTATCCTCGGTGTACCAGTGAAAAGCGTTGTCCGCCGTGTTGTAGGTCACCGCCGCCGCCAGCTTCAGGCGATGGATGAAGTTCCAACCCCCTACTTCTTCGGCCAGATACTGGGTCTCCACATCAAAAAAGACGGTGTTGTTCATCCTCACGTCCTTTCGTGAGCTACGGGAAAACGGCTCGTGGTTTGTGACTACTCAGCCTATGCTCCAAGTCCCCGTCCCGGGGACGTTCCATGCGGCAAGACGCTGTCTTTTGCGCGGTTTTCTCAGCCGAGACGCCCCCGGGAC
>JACIWR010000477.1 GCA_014360845.1 Anaerolineae bacterium | reverse complement strand
ACGGTGACGTCGCGCGTTAGATGTTTCGACGCCCAGGGGGTCACACGCTGCCGCCGCCAACCTGCCCTACCCGCCGCCATGACCGGCAGGTAGGCGGCTCTTTGGGCCTGTTGGCACGGTGACGTCGCGCGTTAGATGTTTCGACGCCCAGGGGGTCACACGCTGCCGCCACCAACCTGCCCTACTGGTCATGACTACTGTGTTTTACCCAATGAGTTACTCAGTTTCCCGGCCAGGATGGACAAAGCGCCGGGTACGGGTTCGCCTATCCTAGGCCCCTCTTTTTCCGAGATGAGATATTCTCGAACCTCCGTGCTATGGGCGCTGCTGCGAGTTTTGAGCACGGTGAGAGCGCGAAGTATCCGAGATCCGGCGGGCACGTAGCGCATCACCAGGGCATTATCGGCGATGTGTGAGATGCCGCGTCCGGTCATGGTCAATCCGCTGCCGAACATGTGGCTCATCTCATAGGTCAGCAAGACGGTGATTTGGTGGTTTTTGAACCACTGTCCCAGCGAATAGATGTAATTGAAGAAACGGTCGCTGTCGCGCTCTGTGCCGGCTTCGAAGTCACTGATGCTGTCAATCACCACCCGGCGGGCTTTAACTTTTTCCACCGTCGAGATGATTCGGAGCACCTGCTCGTCTACGTCGAGTTCCACGGGTGAGGTGTAGGATATGTCTATCAGACCCTGGTCCTCCAGCTTTTTCAGCTCGAACCCAAAGTTGTAGGCAATTTTCTTCAATTGGTTAGGGTCTTCCTGGAACGAGACGTAAACTCCTGGTTCGCCTTGCATAGCGCCGTTGAGCAGAAAGTGCAGGGAAGTAACCGTCTTTCCTATGCCTGGGTCGCCGGCCACCAGGGTGAGGGAGCCGCGCATGAGACCCCCGCCCAGCATCTCGTCCAGGCCGCGAATGCCCGTCTGTGCTCGTTCCTGGCTGACGGTGTAGACGCGGGGTTGGGGAGGGGTGACAAAGCGCGGGAAAACGGTGATGCCGTCACTGGTGATGCGGAAAGCATGTTCCCCGCTGACGTAATCGCTGCCCCGCAGCTTGCGCACCCGTAGGCTCCGGTAGTCCCGCAGGCCGATGGAGCGGTTGGACAGCTCAATAATGCCGTCCACGATAGTCGCCTCCGGTGTGCCGGCAAGCGTTCCCTGCGCGTACTCACCGACTAACAGTGTGGTGCAGGGCATGGTGGCCAGGTTGGCGGCCAGTTTGTACAGGGCACGGCGTAACCCTCCCGGCGATTCGCTGACGTCGTGAATGCCCTTGAAGCTGTCTATAACCAACAGGCGCGGTTGATATTTCATCAGCAAGTCCACGACGTGAGCCAGGGCGCGGGTTCCATTGCCCTGGAGCAACAGGGGGCCGATGTCCTCATAGATGATAGAGGTGCCCACTTTCTCCGCATCGAAAAAGGAGAACCCTTGGGCGAAGCGGACTATGCGGGCCATAGGCTCGGAGACGGTGGTGACCACCAGGGCTTTGTGGTCTGGGGTGGCGTTGTTATAGATGATCTGGGAGGCCAGGATGGTCTTGCCGCTACCCGGCACGCCGCTGATGAACAGGGTGCTGTTTCGTGGTAAACCGCCGTTAAGTATGGTATCCAGATTGGGTACATAGGTGGGAATGCGATCCATGTGTATTTTACTCCTCTCTTTGCGCCTGCTGTTCTACCGATACGTTGGTCAGCAGGCGATTGATGGTCTCTAAAAGTCGTTCTCTGTGTAATGGTTTGAGCAGGAAGCCGTCGGCGCCGGCGTGGAGGGCACGCTCCTCTGTCAGCAGCAGGGTGAAAAAGATGACGGGGATGTGGCGCGTATCCGGGTCCTTTTTGATCTGCTGGCAGACCTGGAACCCGTCCAGGGTGGGCAGCAGAGCCTCCAGGATGACCAGCGCAGGCGGATGCGCGTGTATGCGCTCTAGTGCCTGCGCGCCGTCGGCCACGAATTCCAGCTCAAAATGCTCTTCCAAGGCTCGGGCCAGAGCGTACCGCATGAAAGGGTCGCGCTCGGCGATAAGGATAAGTGGTTTTGTACGGTGCATATCTGTTTCCTTAGGTGAGCGGTTTAGTCTTCGTCGTCATAATACTCGGGAAAGAGCTTGCGAGCGCAGTCGGGACAAAGACTATGGGTGAATTCAACTTCTGAATGGTCTCGAATATATTCCTCCACTTGATGCCAGTAACCCGCATCATCCCGTATCTTTTTGCAGGAGGAGCAGATGGGCAACAGGCCGCTTAAGGTGCGCACCTGATCGAGGGCGGCCTGGAGCTCGCCGATGAGTTTCTCTCGCTCCTCCTCGGCCGCCTTGCGTTTGCTCACGTCACGGGCGTTGATCACGATGCCCTGGATGACTGGGTTATCCAGCAGATTGTTGCTGGTGGCTTCCAACCAGTGGTATGTGCCATCCTGATGCTGGAAGCGAAATTCGATGGACGTGATCACTCCCGGCCTCTGGCGCACCTGGTTAAGAGCTTCTGAGATGGCTGATAAGTCCTGGGGATGGACGAATTGCAGCGCGCTCTCGCCGATGAGCTGCTCCGGCGGGTGGCCGAGGATGCGCTCACCGG
>JACIWR010000476.1 GCA_014360845.1 Anaerolineae bacterium | reverse complement strand
CCCGACCCCGCCTCGGGGCCAGGTGGGGGAATCCTGCGGGGTGCGCAGCGGTTTCTAAAACGCATCCTGAGCGGCGCGCAGCGGAGTCGAAGGATGCGGGACTCGCTCTTTCGTCATCCTTCGACTACGTTCGTCCCTCCGCCGCCGCTGCGGGACTCACTCCGCTCAGGATGACTACGGCCCCAAGGGTGGTGCGGAGTACCTTTCTGCAATGGCATTTTCAAACTGTCAGGTGACTAGTTACAGGTTCAGTGTTTCAGGTTCACCCCCGCACCCAATCCCAAACCTCCAACCTGAAATCTCGAGCCCGAAACCTTGGACCCGAAACATCTCTCAAGTATGATTGCACTAACTCGCAGGTCACGCCTCGTTCTGATTGCCGGGATATTCTGCCAGGAAAGCTTCTTTCAGCTCGACGAATGTCCCCTCCAGAATGGATTGCCGTATCTGGCGCATCAATTCCAGCAGAAAGTGCAGGTTGTGCAGGGTTGTCAAGTGCAGGCCGAGAATCTCCTTGGCCTGGATCAGGTGGCGCAGATAGGCGCGGGAGAAAGTGCGGCAGGTGTAGCAGGTACAGTTTTCCTCGATGGGATTGGGGTCATCGGCATGGCAGGCATTGCGCAGGTTAAGCCGCCCTCGTCGGGTGAAGACAGCGCCGTTACGGGCGATGCGTGTGGGCAGCACACAATCGAACATGTCAACACCCCGTGCCACGCACTCGAACAGGTCCTCTGGCGCGCCGACCCCCATCAGATAGCGGGGCCGGTCCGCCGGCAGAAGGGCCGTGGTCACCTCCAGCATCTCGTGCATCTGGGCTTTGGTCTCACCTACGCTCAAACCCCCGATGGCATAGCCGGGGAAGTCTAGCGTCGTCAAGAACTCGGCGCTCTCTCGTCGCAGGTCGGCGAAGACGCCACCCTGCACGATGCCGAAAAGAGCTTGATCATCCCGGGTTTGAGCTTCCCGGCAGCGCTCGGCCCAGAGATGAGTGCGGCGTAGAGCTTCTTCGTTGTAGGCGCGATCCAGTGGAGGGGCACATTCATCGAGGCACATGATGATGTCCGCTCCCAGCAGTTCCTGAACGCGGATGGCTTTCTCCGGCGTGAAGTGGTGTTCGGAGCCGTCCAGATGCGAGCGGAAGATCACGCCATCATCGTCAACCTGGCGCAGGCTTTGCAGGCTGAACACTTGAAAGCCGCCGGAGTCGGTGAGGATGGGACCGTTCCAGGCCATGAAGCGGTGTAGCCCCCCCAATTTGGCGATCAATTCTGCGCCGGGGCGCAGGTAGAGATGATAAGTGTTGGCCAGGATCAGGGGCGCGCCCAATTCCTCCAGGTCGCGGGGTGACATGGCTTTGACAGTGGCTTGCGTGCCTACCGGGGCGAAGACGGGAGTGGGGATGTCACCGTGGGGGGTAGAAAACACCCCGGCACGGGCCCGGCTGGCGCGATCCTGGTACAATAGTGTGAATTTGAACGACATGGTTTCCTCCGCGAGTGCAGCAAACCTCAGAGGTCTGATTATACCATACTAGTGCACTTTCACAAAACAGACCTGGACAGGTGGGTGTATTTCACTTTGGGGGCGAGGTGTTGCCGTGCTCGGCCTCGGAGACCTCTCCATCCCCCCAGAAATGGTAGGCGCGGTTTCTTACCGCGCAACCCTGGTCACGACAGTGTGCCTTCGCGGTACTGGAGGCCGTCGGCCGGGCTCAGGACGCAACAGCGGTCGGCCGCTACGGGACAAACCTGCCCCGAAACTGAAACGCACCCTGGGCAGGAATGGACAGGAAGCCCTCGCCCCAAGCTGCGTCGTGAGCGGCCAGTCGGACGACGAGGGAGCCGTCACCGCTGCGCCGGGGGCAGGCTGTCACGGACCCCCGGCGAAGCCGGGGGCTTGGCTCTGATAACCAGGTGCGACGCACCTGGGCTTCCCCAATACAACTGCCGGTATGACTTGCCTTTAAACTATGAACGGTGTTATAATGAACCCGCTTGTTGGCAACCAGGCCCACTGGAGTGAACCGATGACCTCTAATCTCAATCTCAAACACAAGGCTCTGGAAATCCATCGCCGCCTGCTGGGGGAATACGGCGAGCCCCAATGGCGACCGGGACGCGATCCGGTGGCCAGTCTGGTGAGCACCATCATCTCTCAGAACACCAACGACAACAATCGAGATGTAGCCTACGAACGCCTGCGAGAGCGCTTCCCCACCTGGGAGCAGGTACGCGACGCCCCGCTGGGGGAAGTCATCGAGGCTATACGCCCGGCGGGTTTGGCTCCTACTAAAGGCCCACGTATCCAGGAAGCTTTGCGGGCCATCACCCGCGAACGAGGGGAAATCACATTGGATTTCCTGGCCGATCTGCCCATGGATGAAGCCCGGGCCTGGCTCACTCGTCTAAACGGTGTGGGCCCTAAGACCGCAGCCATCGTGTTGCTTTTCGCCCTGGGTATGCCTGCTTTCCCGGTGGACACCCACGTGCATCGCGTCACGCGGCGGCTGGGCCTCATCGGGGCGAAGGTGTCGCGAGAGGAGGCTCATTCTCTCCTGGAAAAGATGATGCCGCCC
>JACIWR010000475.1 GCA_014360845.1 Anaerolineae bacterium | reverse complement strand
CCACGATGTAGGGCTGGGAGATGGTCTGCCCGTAGCCGATGGGCAGGGGGTGATCGGCGTAAGCCTGATCCAGAAATTCCTCGAGGACAAATTCATGGCGGGGAACGGTGAGCATGGCCTTCAGCACCGCTTCGTCCCTCACCCCGCGCCCGCGAATCTGATAATCAACCATGCGCTCCCGCGCCCGGCGATAGACCTCTGGTTCAGGTGAAGGGGTGACGGGTGACAGAGGAGTCGTTGTCGGAGTGAGAGAGGGCCGCTCGGCTGGCGCAGCAGTGGGCGTGAGCAGTTCGCTTGGTCTACAGCCGGCGGCCAGTCCCGCCAGCAACGCAGTCGCCAACAGAAAACCGACCAGGCTTCGTGACCCTTTCCCCCGCATGGTTCCCTCCTGAAGATCGCTCCTCCATCGCGCTGACAACGAATGAGAGACGAATAAACGAATGGGTCAGGCCAATCTCTTTTCTACCACAAAGGACACGAAGGACACAAAGGCTCACAGGGTTTGTGACCTTTGGAGCAGGAGTCATCCTGAGCGGAGTGCGCCCCGAAGCGGCAGCGGGGGGACGCACGTAGTCGAAGGACGACGAAAGAACAAGTCCCGCATCCTTCGACTTCCCCTTCGACTTCGCTACTCGAAACTCAGCGCCAGACTCCCGTCATTGACCTGGGCAGATCGGAGCTGTAAATCAGCGGCCTCCAATAAGAGGTTCATCTGCCGCGTGCAAAAGGTGGTCAGACTGCGACGTGATAGCCCCAGAGTCAATGGCCAGCTCATGCGCTGCACGCGGCACATGGCCTTGCCATCTTGCGCGGTGACGTCGCCCTGGATGTAGTACGTGCTCCCAGAGATGTCCAACTCTATCCAAATCCCGTCGGCACGCAGGAGCACCTGCCAACCCTCCAGCGGCGTGGGCGGAGGGTACGCCTCCAAATAGTCGTTCATCTCCTGCTCGGTGACCACCACCCTCCTGCCCTCCCATTCCCGGTGAAAGGCTTCCATGTCAGCTTCGGCCATGACCTCGCGCAGCATAGCCGTGGCCTGTCCCGCCACGAACGACTCCACCCTGGGGCGAATTATCACCACATCTGCCAGCCAGGGGAGGACACAACAGGTCAGCAGGACTACCCCTGCGATGAACGACACCCAGCGTACCCGGCGTGAGATAACGAGCTTTCTCGGCCGGGCCACCACTGCTGTTTTCGGAGCCTCCGGCTCAGGAGAGGGAACGGCCTCGGGAGCAGGCTTAACCAGCTCCACCACCGGCTCTGCGACCGGTATCTCCGCCTCCACAGCGGGCACGGTGGGTATCTGCGACACGGCCTCCCGTAAGGCTGCCGCCATCTCCCCCGTACTGGCAAAACGGTCCTCCGGCTTCTTGGCCAAGGCCTTCAAAATCACCCGTTCCACTGCTTCTGGGATGTCCGGGTTGATCTGGCGGGGCAGGGGCAGGGGATCCGTGATGTGCTTGATGACCACGGCCATGGGTGTTTCCGCCTCGAAAGGCACCCGCCCGGTCAGCATCTCGTATAGCACAACACCCAGCGAGTACACATCCGAGCGGGCATCTACCTTCAGCCCACGCCCCTGCTCCGGCGACATGTAGGCCGGGGTGCCTACCCCTACTCCGGAAGCGGTCAGTGCCTGGGAAGCCTCCACCATCTTCGCCAATCCGAAGTCGGTGAGCAGCACCCAGGTGCCGCGATCCATGAGCACGTTGCTGGGCTTCACATCGCGATGGATGATCCCCTGTGTGTGGGCATAGTCCAGGGCCTCGGCAATCTGGCTGATGATTCCCTCAGCGCGGCGGGGGTCCATCGGCTGGCCCAGCATGTCCTTGAGTGTGCCGGCCTCCACGTACTTCATCACGATGTAGCTCAGATCACCTTCCTGACCGAAGTCGTGAATGGGCAGGATGTGGGGGTGCTCCAGCTTGGCCACAGCCTTCGCCTCACGGGTGAAGCGCTCGGCGAAACCCTCTTCGTGGGCGAAGTAGGGGGGTAGCACTTTGACAGCCACGTACCGGTCCAGGGACGGCTGATAGGCCTTGTAAACCGTGGCCATCCCTCCTTTGCCCAGTTGCTCGAGGATGCGGTATTGGCCCAGGGTTTGCCCGATGAGGGTGTTCATAATCTCACCTCGTTGTTATCGTCGCGAGGGCTGCGGACTTCCCCCGCTGGGGGAGTTATACTTCTACTCACTGATGTCATAAAATGTGTGAAACAGGGGGATCAAAGCCGCTTCTTCCTGGCACAGGATGCGCTCGGCCTCGATATACAGCTCCTGGCGGATTTTGGGATCGGTTTCCTCGGCGGCCTGATCCACCAGGTGATCGAACTCGGCATTGGCGAAGCGCTCATAGTTGATCTCCGACTCAGAGCGCAGTGTCTTCAGGAAGTTGTCCGGGTCGTTGTAGTCGGCCAGCCAGCCCAGACGGAAGATGTGGGGGGCGTCGCTGCGCAGCCTTTCTGAGTAGGCATCCCAGTCCGCCACCGCCTCCAGATGCACTTCCACGCCCAGCTCGTCCCGCCACATCTGGGCGACGGCCTCGGCAATGGCAGCGTGGATCTCGGTCTGATTATACAC
>JACIWR010000474.1 GCA_014360845.1 Anaerolineae bacterium | reverse complement strand
TTCGACTCCGCTGCGCTCCGCTCAGGATGCTCCCTCGTGGCCGCGAGGCTGCTTCGGGGCCTCTTGCACCCTGCGCAGCGACACTTGGGCAAAACTGTCAGGTAGCTATATTTCCGATCACTGTTGAATGGTTACCTTTTGGTGATACGAGGCCGCAGGGGAGCGCGGTTAGCTCTCCAGCGCCTCCAGTAGCTTATCGGCCTCTTCGGCGGTAATCGTGCCTGCGGCCAGCATCTTGAGGATGGTCAGGCGTTCCTCGTCGGTCACCGGTTCGGCGGGCGGGTACGGCGGCGCTTGTTTCTGCTGATGACTCAAGCGCCAGCGCCGGACTTTTTTCGCCCGCCGTTCGCTGCGGCGCTGCTGTCGCTTGAAGGCCCGCTCGGCCTGGCGCAATGCCCGCTCCATCTTGTGCTGCACGAACTCAGTGACATCAGAAGTGCCCAGGCTGTCCGCTACCTGAGATTGCACCATTTTGGCGAAAGCCTCGGCGGTGAAACCCCACTCTTCTGGGGTGACGCTGCTGTCTTCGAGGGTGATGTGTGGCTTGAGGGTGATATTGCCCTCCGTGGTGTGCATATGAACCTCGGCGCGCTGCGCGGTGTCGCCCAGGGTGCCGACCAGGCGTCCGGCAGCTTCTTCTTCCAGCGTCAGGGGGATGGTGGAGTGAATCTCACCCTCCGGGGCTTCGAAAACAAAGCTGGCGCTGACCTGCCAGGGCACTTTGAGCACGATGTCGCCGCGAGCCCGCACGCTGTAGCGAGCCTCGGGGGAGAGGTCGGTCTTGAGCACGACCTCGCCGTCTACCTGGCGCGCGGTAACCCCGCCAGGTAGACCCTTCAGCACCGCGTCGCCAGCGATGTGTCCCAGCTCCAGCAGCCCAGCCACGCTGCGCACGCGCACATCACCCTGGGCGGCATCAATCCGCAGCGCGCCATCAATCCGTCGCGCGCGCACATCGCCGCCAGCCTGGCGCAGGACCACATCACCGGCGACATCCCGAAGCGATACGTCACTCAGGGCCGTGTCCAGCTCAATGCTCTCCGCTAGCTTGTTGGCCTTGAAGTCGCCATGGACCCGCTGCGCGCGGATATTGCCGCTCTTCAGGTGAACGTCGCCGTACACATCGCTGACCTCCACCTTTCCCTCAAAGCTTTCCACCGTTAAAGAGCCGGTGACCGGCCCGATGCTCACCGTGGCCTGGCGGGGCACATACAGGGTACATTCCGGCAGTTGAGCCAGGTGAATCTCTCCGTCTTCCGTCTGCCGGATAGCGTCCTTGGCCAGGGTCTCTTGGCCCTGGATGCTGACCTCGGAACTGTCCCAGCCTTTGAGGACTAAATCACCCTGGCAGCCGTCGAGGTGTATGTGTGTCTGAGATTGGAGTTCGGTCATAGGGTCCTCCATTGTGGGGTCAGAAGCGGCCCCCGGGACGGGATTGACAGCTTGCGAGGGTGGGGGCGTGCTGCCCCTCGATGTTAGAGTGCTGCTGCAAATACAGGCCCCAGGCCACTAGCTTTTGGCCCAGGTGGTGCAGGAGGGGGGCATAGAGATGGGCTGTCGAGTGGGCTTGGGCCCGATGGCTGAGCTGCTCCGCGCGCGCCTCCCGCCTTAGGTCGCGGTAGCGTTCTCGCTGGAACAGAACGTCGCGCCAATCCAGCATTTTGCACCTCCAGATTCCTATCAGGTCCCTTGGAGCAGCTCGATGGCTTCTTCGGAAGTAATTTTCCCCGCGGCCAAATCGGCCAGGATGGCCTTGCGCTGCTCTGGGGTCACCTTGGCTTCTTCTTTAACCTCGTAGCCCAAAGCGCGAATGATCTCCGTCAATCGCGCGCGGGCCGTTGGATAAGAAATGCCCATTTCGTCCTGGATGCGGGTCAGTTTGCCCTCGCAGCGGATGAAGGTCTCCATGAAGTCAAGCTGCTCAGCCGTGAGCTGCGAAAAGCGCCCTGGGGAGAAATGGCCTTCCAGGGTGGTGTCGCACTCGCGGCAGTAGAGCTTGGTGATGGTCAACTCGCCGCCGCACACCGGGCATTTGCTGATCAGCGGATACATTTTGGCCTCCCGCCTGAAAAATTAATTAGTTCTGTAGTGAAAATTTGAATAAATAATACCACAAAAGTTGAAATTTGTCAAGTCTAAACTTGATTTTTCTAAGGAGGTCTGTGACTGCGCTGCCGTACACCCTTTACGTTTTCTTTACGCTTGTAGCTTTCAAGATAATGTTGAGCATATTGCAAGATGGTGCAAAGTGTAGTATAATGTGAGTAGCTATGGGGGGCTATGGGCCGAACGTCTCTTTGCCAGAAAAGGCGAGCGTCTACATGAAGGGGTTGAAACAGGCTATAGCCGTTTGTTTTATATTGGGCTGGGTGCTGATCCTGGCTACACCGGGCACGGCGCAGACCCGGAGTCGTTATTTCCCGGAGACGGGCCACTCTGTGGAAGGGGTTTTTCTCACCTTCTTCGAGACCCGCGGCGGGCTGGAGATTTTCGGCTATCCTATCACCGACCAGTTTGAAGAAAACGGTCGTCTGGTCCAGTACTTCCAGCGGGTGCGGATGGAATGGCACCCCGAAAACCCAGA
>JACIWR010000473.1 GCA_014360845.1 Anaerolineae bacterium | reverse complement strand
GACATCCGCAACATCGAACGCTTCAGTAAAGGTCCCATTTTCGTCCTGGGCGACCTGCGTCAGCCCGGGCCGGATTACGCCGATCGCTTCTTGCGGGCGGTGCGGGGAGTCAAGGAGCAATTCATTTTCGAGATTTTCAACCCCGCTTCGCGAGATTTCCTGCAGAAAATCGCTCAGGCCGTGCCACGCTTTACCCTGGAAATATCCCCGGAATCGCACGATGAGGGGATACGCACCGCCTTCGGTCGGCGCTACAGCAATCAAGCTCTGGAAGACACCATCGCCTACGCCCTGGAGGCGGGATGCCGGCGCTGCGATGTTTTCTTCATGGTCGGACTGCCCGGACAGACCTATCAATCGGTTCTGGACACGGTCGCGTACTGCGATCATCTGTTAGCACGTTTTAGCCGCGATGGGGATACGCGGGTGATGCCCTTCATCTCCCCGCTCGCGCCTTTTCTGGACCCCGGCAGCCAGGCTTTTGAGGAGCCAGAGAAGCATGGTTACCGCCTGTTCTACCGCACGCTGGAGGAGCACCGCCAGGCCCTGGTGCAGCCCAGTTGGAAATATGTGCTGAATTACGAGACGCAATGGATGAGCCGCGACGAGATTGTAGCCAGCACTTACGAGGCGGGTCTGCGCTTCAATCGCATCAAAGCGAAATACGGGTTGATTGCCCCGTCGGTAGCCGAGGCGACCGAACGACGCATTCGCCAGGCCATACGCCTCAGCAGCCAGATTGACGATATTATGAGCATCACCGACGAAAAGCGGCGTAACAAGCTGCTCACCGCGCTCAAGCCCCAGGTGGATAGGGCCAACCTGTCCACTGTGTGCGACAAACGAGAGCTGGAGTTGCCCCTCGGCCTGGTGCGGCTCAATCTGCTCCGCGCGGCCGCCATCGCCCTGGGGGGTCTTCTGTTTCCCTCTTCCCGCTGATTTGGATGAGTAGACAACCACTCCGGTATCCTCGCTCTGCTCCCGGCTGAGCAGCGGAAGGGTTCCTAACGACCCAGTGATCCCCCATGATCGCGCGGAGTTTAACCCCGTGCGATTATGGGATTGTTGGGGCAGTGATTTGGAGGACAAGTTGAAACGACAAGCGATTTTGGTCACCGTGCTGTGCGCCATCTCCCTCATCGCCGCTATGACCGTGCCCGCGGAGGCGGGCAGGGTTTTGCTTTACCGGCTGACATACCTGCTGGGCGGCGTTTTGGTGGTCTCCTACCTGTGGTCGCGCAGCAGTACGCGCTGGCTGGATTTCACCCGCCGCCCGCGCACTCGCCGCTCGGAGGTGGGAGGCTCGGTAGAGGAGCAATTCATCGTGCGTAACAGGGGGCTGATACCCAAGCTGTGGCTGGAGATTGAAGACCACTCCGATCTGCCCGGGCACCGCGCCAGCCGCGTCTTGAGCTCCTTGGGACCGCATCAGCGCCGCATCTGGACGGTGAAGACCACCTGTTGGCAGCGCGGTAGTTTCACCCTGGGCCCCACCACCCTGGTGAGCGGGGACCCTTTTGGGCTCTTTCAGGAGCGCCGGCAGGAGGAGGACGCCTCCACATTGGTGGTATACCCGGCTATGGTGGACTTGAGGACTTTCGCCGAGCCGTTGGGACGGCTGCCGGGCGGGGACGCGGTGCGCCGCCGCACCCATCACATCACCACCAACGTAGCGGGGGTACGGGATTATGCTCCTGGCGACAGCTTCAACCGCATCCACTGGCTCTCTACCGCGCGCAAGGAACGCTTAATCGTCAAGGAATTTGAGCTGGATCCCAGAGCCGACGTGTGGATTTTCCTGGATATGGAGGCCAGCGTGCAGAGTGGGCAGGCGGAGGAGCTGGAGATTGAACCCGATGTGCCCGCGCTGCTGCGCGCTCGCACGGCTAGGGTGAAGTTGATGCCCACCACCGAAGAATACGGAGTGACCACAGCCGCTTCGCTAGCCAAGTACTTCTCCCTGCGGGAACGAGCTGTGGGTCTGGTGGCTTACGGCCAGAGGCGCGAAGTACTCCAGGCCGACCGGGGCGAGCGACAACTGGCCAAGATTCTCGAGACCCTGGCCGTGATTCAGGCTCGGGGCCTATCACCGCTGGCCCAGGTCCTGACCGTGGAGAGCAAACATCTGCGCCAGGGCACCACGCTGATCATCATCACCCCCTCGGCGGACAGACACTGGGTCCTGGTCGCCCGCGAGCTGACCCGCCGCGGGCTGAGCAGCATAGCCGTCTTATTGGACGCCAAATCTTTCGGCGGTGATGCTGACTCCGCAGCGCTCATCGGCGAACTGGCCGCCAGTCGCATTGCCACGTATGTGATCCGCCGCGACGATGACCTGCAACTGGCCCTCAGCCGGCGGATAGCGGCATAGCGCGGCACCATGACAACCGGGTCACTCACCCGGAACAAGAACACGACTCGAAAGCGGCGCACTGAGCTTAGTGCGTCGCGTTTTTGTACAGACTCGCCTGGGGCTCAAAGCCCCAGGCTGAGCGGCGCAAGGGCGCTGCAAGCGCCCTGAGCGATTGTCTGGTCAGTATCATCGTAGGGCGGGTTGGGCTCGGCTGAGGACGCACCGCCGTGTAACAG
>JACIWR010000472.1 GCA_014360845.1 Anaerolineae bacterium | reverse complement strand
CGTCTCATCGCAATCCTTCGACTGCGCTCAGGACAGGCTCGCCGGTCGCCAAAGGCGTAGTATCTCGTGACCTGCACGACGACGGTGCTCGCCTCCGCCGACCACGGGCTGGTGTTGGTAACGGATACAAGCGGATAAGCGGATGACTCCCTTCCATCCGCTTATCCGCTGCCAGAAGTGTTGAGTTTCGGCTGCGCCTCAACCTAACCTGAGAACCGATTTATCTCTCAAAAGGCATCGCCCCTGTTCGCTCAATATCCGCCTTCATATTCTGTAAGTGAATGTGCCCGACCACGATATCATACACCGCCCGGGGAATGAATATGGAAGCGAATAAAAATGAACTCAGGCCAGCAAACACACGAATAACTTTCTCCGGCAGGAAGCGACCCATAAGAACACCCGACCCCGCCGGCAAAGAACCGATCATGAAGGCCAGGCCCAGGACGGCGAGCATGATCTTGCCCCACCATGCGTCCGGAAACCCCTCCACGGCGATACGGAGCAGCACCCGCCGCAGGAGAAAGGAGCCGATGAAGAGCAGAAAGTAGCATCCCACGATCAGGCCAGCGGCTACTCCAACCTTCCCCAGAAGGCCAAACGCTCCCAACTCCACCAGCAGGAAAATCACCGAGATCAGCGTCAGGAAGCCTCCCACGTAGAAATGAAACCACATCGTCCTGACACGAAGATATCTCTTCCGCATCTCCACCGGCAGTTCGGTGAATTGCTTAGCGGTCAGGGTCTTGCGCCGCAGGAAGACATACAGCGTCCAAAACAGGTTCACCACCACGAAGGCCAGAACCATGTACCAACTCCCCTTTCGAGGGTACAGACCTGGCACGAGTACTGCCAGCATGAAAACCCCCAGCGTGAACATTATGCATAATGTTGCCGGACTCATACTTTCAAACGCTGGTGATGGATCAAATCTTATGCTGATTTCCGCTCGGATCTGCTCGTCGGTATACTTGCCCCAGCGCCTAGATCTCCTCTTAGTCATCCCGCTGCCCTCCTCCGAACCCGGTTTAGAGTGTGTCGGAGAATTGCGATTATGGTCAACTTTCCCCTGCATAAGTATAGGGCGGTTTCGACATAACTTGGCATTATCCGACACACTCTCTAGGGACATCCATAGTAGTACCAGGGCACATCTCCCGCCGACTTCGCTGCGCCCCAGAAGTACTGATCCACCACATGAATCGCCGGTTCTCTGAACGCCCAACTGAGCACAACAGAGGCGGCAGCACCCGCTCCTCCACCTATGACCGTGCCCGGACCAGGCATAATCGCAGTACCAATAGCTGCCCCTGCAGCGGGCAGCCCCAGGGAAAACACCGTATCTACCGTCATCGCGGACATGAACTCGGAACTACCCAGGCCAATATCCCGTTTGCTGCCCCAGCCGTACTCGTAGATGTCCACCCCATAGGCGATGCCCAAGGTCACAGCGCTGCCACGCCCCCCGATTGCTCTCCCTGCTGCCACCAAAGGGTCAGTGTAACCGATGATGGCAGGATTCGTGCGTAGCGCGTGGGTGAATTGTGGCGCGAGCCCAGCCGCGGTCTTGGCTTCACCTGTACCATACACGAGCCTCTGGCCCGCATACGTAGTTCCCTCGACAAGGCGGAATCCTCCTTGCATTAGCCCAATGCCATGAGAAAGCTCGTGAACACCTTGTGAGAGCTCCCATACATCAGCCCCGCTACGAATCAATTCCTCAGCTGGGCCAGTGTCTGAAGCTACCGATGTCAGTGGCGGGCCAGATGGGGTGATGAAATCCTGGCGGCGCTGGGCATCTCTGTGTAGCTCGCTGGGCGGGATGAAATACGGATCGTTGGGCGTTTCCTCGAAGGTCCAATGCCCACTCGGATCCGTGTACCGCAGCGGATTGTGGCGCACGTAGGCGTACCTGTTAAGGTCCTGCGGATTCCCCGCCTCGGGCACAATTGTATCCGCGTTGATGAAGCGGCCCAAGAGCGGGTCGTAGTACCGCGCGCGGTAGTCCAGCAGGCCCAGGCCGGCCTCCGCACGCTGCCCGGTAAAGCCGAAGTCGGTGGGGAGAGCACCGGTGGTGTAGCGCGTCTCACCATAAGGGTAGTACCACTGGCGGGCCATGACCCGTGATGCTTGATCCGTGACGAGTGAAACGCTGCCAAGATGATCCCCGGGCAGGTAGTATACCACACCCTCCCAGCGCATGGCAATTCTTCGCCCGCCGAAGTGGTAGTACTTGGTGACCTGTACGACGACGGTGCTGGCCTCGGCCCAGTCGCCGGTGTTGTTCACGTTGTCCGTAGCGCGGACGCGGAAGGTGTAGAGGTGCCCCAGTTCGCCGGTGAACCGGAAGCTGGTTGCCGGTGTGCCGGCCAGCAGGGGCTGCCATGCACCGCCATCTTCGCTGACTTCCAGATCATACGTGGCTGCGCCGGAGCCCGCCTCGCCGCTGCGCGCGGGGATGGTGATGACGGTGGTGGAAGCAAAAGCCGGGCAGGGATGCCCGGCCTACGTGCTGCCCTCACCTTACCAGTATTACCACTCCCACCACGAGTACGACAGTGCCTACAACAACTCCCCTGACTGCATAGTGTTTGATCTGCTTGTCGG
>JACIWR010000471.1 GCA_014360845.1 Anaerolineae bacterium | reverse complement strand
GACTGGGCGCATCTTGGCTCCCTCCGTAGGTCAGTCCGTTGTTAACGTTCTGTTGCCTGTCGCCGCTTCACCGACCGCTACCCCAACCTATTGAGAAGATACAACGAATAGATGTGCGGTCATGGTCATTCGTTTATTCGTTCCACCATTCGTTGACAGTATGCTGCGCGATTAAGCGTCACCCCATTCTGAACCATCCCGTTTCTGCATTCGTCAATCGCTGTACACCTTGGTGTGATAGCTACCCCGTCCTTCGTTCTCAGCGATGCCCATGAAGCGCAGGCCACTGCCCTCGGTGGTGGCCGGCATAAACAGCACGCAGGGCACCCGGGTGCGGCCTTTCATCTCGTCCAGCAGCTTGGACACGCGATAGATGTTGGGGGACAAGACGCCGGCGCGCACGATAAAGGCAAGGTGGCGATCGGGGTCCAGTTTGTTCAATCGCTCGGTCAGCAGGTTGGGCAGAGGACGCCAGTCCGGGTCGGAGAGATAGTCATTGATCTGCAGTTGTGCCTCTTCGAAGCCGCTTTGCCGTTCCAGCTCCACAATGGCCTCGATCCCCTCACTCTCGTCAATGGCCTGCCACATGAGTTCGGACAAGTAGATGTACTCGATCGTGCGGTCGGTGTCGTTTTCCAACCGCGTCTTAAGCCGGCCAATCTCATTGCGCATGGCCCACTCCTGGTCCGGAGGATAGCAAAAGATAGCAAAAGGCAGATCGTGATAGATGTAGTGCTGCATAGGGGAGGCTTTTAGATCGGCCTCCAAGGTTCTAACGCGCTCTTTCAAGGAGGACATGGGCATACTCCGTCAGGTCGGCGGCCGGGAACTCGATGCGAACCACCGAGCCGGCCGCGTAGTAGGTCAACAGGTGCTCTTGGTGCGCTTCGATGAACATACGCTCCACCCCCTCCACAGGGAGGAAAAACAGCTTCCAATCGTCGCTGTGGAGGACGCGGTCGCCGGAGCATTCACGCTGTTGGAGCCAGAGGGCGATCAAGGCAAACGCTGGCGTCGGCAGGTAGATCGGTGTCAGCCGCTTGTTGACGGCCCCCTGCAACACGCCGAAGTCGCGCAGCGCGGCTACCGAGTTTTGCGCCACCCGCAGAATCGTGTTCTCGCTCCACCGCGTTGTCGTCTTACCCTCGGCAACCCAGTTGCGGATGGCGCGCTCCACGTACCCGATCGGCAGATCAGCGTGGCCCGCCAGGTGACGAGGGTAGAGCACTTCAACAACCAGGTCCCGCAAGGTGCGGTCATTCTGGGCCGAGAAGAAATAGAATAGGGGATCAATCCACTGGGCCGGGGCGCCGCCCTGAGCCAGTGTCACCAGTGCCGTGCCGACATCGGGGTCGTCGAAGTAACGCTGGCGGAAGATACGCAGGATGTCCTCCACGCGCTTGCGCGAGGCCTTGCCGAAGATGTTCTCCCGCCGAGCGCGGTCAAGGTTTTCGGCCACCGAATCGTCCAGGTCCCACTCGCTCAGCAGAACCATGGTGTCGGGGATCAAAGCGGTGGCCTTGATGATGCGGCTAGTGTAAGTAGGTTCGGGTGTTTCGGTCAAATCGTTTACTCCAAGCAAAATGGGAACACCGGCTGCCCGGGGGTGCCTTCCAAATAAGCCCAGGCCAGCGTTTGTGCCCGGTGTAGCAGAGGCGAGACGCCAGCCGGAGTGGGTACGATCTCGATTTGCAGCCCGTGGGCACTGGTTCGCCGCACCACGGTGTAAATCGCTGGTTCGCCGATTAAGTTCAGCAAGTGCTGGCGCAGTGCGTCCATCGTCGTGATGGGTTCCACCGGCACGGGGATAGGGAGAAGGGGCGCGAAGCGCAGAGCAAGCCCGTCCTGGTTATCCACGTCGAGGTGGTAGAGATGCAGAGCCTGGCCGGGACACGCGGCTTGGTGGCGTGCCAGTGCTGCGCTCAGGGCCAGGCTGCGGGCGGCCAGGGGAGGAGCCATGGGGAAGATGCGTTCCAGGAGAAAGCTGGCATGCAGGGTGAGCGATTCATCGTCCCACCAGGCCAGGCTATCCCTGTTGGCCGCCCGGGCTATCAGCAGTCGCAGGCTGAGGACCAAATGAGTATCTTCAAAGGTCCAGCAGTTCCCAGGCGGCGGTTGATCTCGCGCATCCGCCACCCCATGGGACTGGTTGAGTTGATTGACTCGCAAAGATAAAAGTGGCATGGCAACCTCTTCCCCTGCTAAAACGGCAACAGCCGACGCGCTGGCTCCCATCGCCGGGTAGCACAACGTATCGGCTGTCATCATCAACGACACTGCCCCGGATTCACACGCAGGCCCGGAAATAGGAGCGGAGATCATCGCGGCATAACTCCCCTTTCTCGGCTACCATTACTCGCTAAATTGACTCACCCCCGCCACGCCTGCGGCCGGCAGACATAAGAAATTATAGCATAAAAACCCTCTCTTGTGAAATCCATTGCTCGGGACCGTCACGAGTTTGGGACAAGGCCCTGAGGCGTCTCCAGGGGCCAAGCAAGGCTGAGTCCGGTGCAAAGAGAAGCCATAGGCACCTGGCTGACGTCATAGCCAGCCAATTCCAGGGGACACTGGCCCCGAATCCTGGGCTGGGCATCCTGCGAGAAGGGGGTAAAGCGATA
>JACIWR010000470.1 GCA_014360845.1 Anaerolineae bacterium | reverse complement strand
TCCGCTGGTGCATCCTCAACCGGAAACTTACTGGGGCAATGTCAACCCTGTGGGGCCGCGGGGGGTCTACGATGAGAGCAAGCGCTTTGCTGAGGCGTTGACCATGGCTTACCACCGCGCCCACGGGGTGGAAACGCGCATCGCACGGATATTCAACACCTACGGTCCCCGTATGCGCCTGGACGACGGACGAGTGGTGCCCAACTTTGTCAAACAGGCCCTGCTGGGCGAGCCGCTCACCGTGTACGATGATGGCTCGCGCACGCGCTCCTTCTGCTACGTGGATGACATGGTGGAGGGTCTGTACCGCCTCCTCTTCTCCGATGAGGTGTACCCGGTCAACCTGGGTAATCCCCAGGAGATGACTATCCTGGAGTTTGCTCACAAGGTTCTGGAGGTGTCGGGCAGTTCATCGGAGATAGTGTTTGTGGTGCCCAAGGACGAGCGTACCAAGGATGATCCCCAGGTGCGCCAGCCGGATATTAGCAAGGCACAGCGGTTGTTGGGCTGGGAGCCGCGGGTCAGTCTGGAAGAAGGGCTGCGACGCACCATCGAGTCGTTCCGCAAGCGAGTGCTGAAATGAGTGGTATGGCCACGTTGCGCAGTGTGATAGTCACCGACGTGGATGGGGTGTGGCGCACCGGCGTGCTTTTCGTCCTCTTGCTGGGCCTGGCGCTGGTCATCGCTCTGTTGCCGCTGACCTGGGCTGCCGGGTTGATTGTGGGGGGCATCGTGCTGCTGGTGACTCTGGTGCGCCCGCAACTGGCGCTTTACCTGCTGATTTTCGCCGTGCCTTTTGGCTCGTTGCGTGAGGTGAGTATGGGGGGTGTCACCTTTGGCCTGGCCGAGGCTTTGATCGCTTTGGTGCTGGGGGCCTGGCTGGCGAAAATGCTCGCCGCCCATGAGCTGAGACCCCGCTGGCCGCCTCTCACTCTGCCCCTGGTGCTGTTTTTGGGAGCGATTTTGCTCACCCTGCCCGCGGCCTTGTCCCTGACCCCGGCGGCCAAGGAAATTCTCAAGTGGGTGGAGGTGTTGGGTATCTATCTGTTCGTGGCCAACGAGTTGAGCTCCCACCAGGCGTTGACCGCTGTGGGCGCGTTGCTGCTGGCCGGTGTGGGACAGGCCTTGCTGGGGGCGTATCAGTTTCTGCGGCAGGTGGGACCAGAGCATTTTATTCTCTTCGGTCGCTTCATGCGCGCTTATGGCACTTTTGAGCAGCCGAATCCCTATGCGGGATACCTGGGGCTGGTGTTGCCCCTGGCGGTTGCTTTGCTCCTGTGGGCCGTGATAGAGGGTAAAGGGCGGTCCAGGCTCCAGGTTTCGGGTTTGGTGGCGGTAGTTGGCCTGTTAGCGGCGGCAATGGTGATGAGTTGGAGCCGGGGGGCGTGGCTGGGATTGGCTGCGGCCCTGGTCGCGGTGAGCGTGGTGCGCGGCGGGAGGACGGCGGCTGTCTTTGCTGCTGTGCTGGGCGTTATCGTGCTGGCGTTGGCCCTGGGCGGGGTGGAATTGCTGCCTGCGGCGTTGGTGCAGCGCTTCACCGATTTTTTGCCCTTCCTCAGCGTCGGCGACTTGCGCGCCGTACAGGTCACCGATGCCAACTACGCGGTGATTGAGCGCATGGCCCACTGGCAGGCCGCCCTGTCCATGTGGACCGATCACCTGTGGCTGGGGGTAGGGGTGGGCAATTACGCCGTGACCTATGCGGCTTATGCCCTGCCCAAGTGGCCTGATCCGCTGGGACATGCACACAACTACTATCTCAACATCGCCGCCGAGGCCGGGCTGGTAGGGCTGCTGGCTTATCTGACATTGTGGATGGCGGCCTTCTATCAGGCGTGGAAAGCGGTCCGGAGCAGCGTGGGCATCTGGCAGGCCGTGGCGGCCGGAGTGTTCGGCGTGCTCACTCATCTGGCCGTGCATAATTTCTTCGACAACCTGTGGGTGCATAACATGTACATCCACGTCGCTATCCTGTTGGGCCTGCTCGCCATTGCCCAATCACTCGACTATTCGACGTATCTTCTCAAAATGTAGGGGCGAACCCTTGCGGTCGCCCAGGCGGGCAGGTGCAAGACCTGCCCCTACCCCAAATTATTGAGAAGATACTATTCGACTATTAATCCAACAACGAGGTGCACCATTGTTCACTAAAACTCTTACCCTGGTAAAGAACAATCGCAAGGAACTGGCTCGTTTCCTCAAGTTTTGTGTAGTAGGAGTTTCGGGGACAGTCATTGACTTTGGCTTACTCAACCTGCTGGTGCGAGTCGCTGGCTTCCCTGAACTGGTTGCTAACACCTGTTCTTTTTCAGCAGCAGCCATCAATAATTTCACCTGGAATCGCCTGTGGATTTATCCGGAGACGCGCGGGGAGCCTTTTCACAAGCAGTTCATGCAATTCTTGGCCGTCAGCTTGGCCGGATGGGTCCTCAATAGTAGCATCCTCTACGCCGGGCACCACTGGCTACTGGGGGAGGCTGGGCTGCTGGCTGCGCCAATGGCGACGTTGGCTGCGCTGGTCGGCGTGACTCACTTCAGCCTTGCCCTGAATGGAGCTAAGGCCATCGCCACCGGCGTAGTGCTGTTCTGGAATTTTATCGTCAATCGGCTGTGGACGTTTGGGCACG
>JACIWR010000047.1 GCA_014360845.1 Anaerolineae bacterium | reverse complement strand
GAGTCGGAGCGGACGATGCCCTCTTCGACCTCGAACTTCTCCAGCAGGGCGTAGCCGATGCCCATCACTACCCCGCCCTCGATCTGTCCTTCCAGGGCCAGGGGATTGATGGCCCGGCCCACGTCGTGGGCGGCGATGACCTGCAACACCCGAATTTCGCCGTTCTCGGTGTTCACTTCCACCTGAGCTGCCTGGGTAGCGAAGCCATAGGCGAAGTGCATATCGCCCTCTTCCCCCAGGGGCACGGTGCGCGGCGGGGTGTACACGTATTCCACGCGCAGCGGACGCCCCTCTGCCTCGGCCAGGGTCGCTGCCTGGGCCAGGGAGACGGCCCGGCCTCCGGGGGCGGTCACTTTCCCGTGGGCGAAGGTCAACGTGTCCGGGGCAGCGCCCAACTCCTCGGCGACGGCTCCGGCCAGGGAGGAACGCACCTGCCGGGCGGCGTGGCGCACGGCGTTGCCGGTGACGAAGGTCTGCCGCGAGGCGGTGGTCGCCCCGCCGTCCAGGGTCTGACCGGTGTCGCCCAGGATGACCTCCACGGCGGACAGGTCCACGCCCAGCTCCTCGGCGGCGATTTGCGCCACGACTCCCATCAGTCCTTGTCCCACCTCTGCCGCTCCGGCGCGGACGATGACCCGTCCCTCACTGGTGACCTCCACGGACGCGCCGGCGCTGTCGGCCAGGCCCTCACCCAGGCCCACGTTCTTGTAGGCGCAGGCCATGCCCCAGCCGCGACGGATGTGCGGTGGCAGGACGATGTCTTTTTCCACTTCCTGGGCCTGGCGCATGGCCGCCTCCACGCGGTCAATGGTCTCCAGCAGGCCGCAGCTTTCGCGCAGCACCTGGCCGGTGGCCGTGGTGCCGCCTACGCGCAGGGCATTGCGGCGCCGTACCTCGAAGGGCGAGAGACCCAACGTCTCGGCCAGGATGTCCATCTGGCTCTCGGCGGCGAAGTGGGCCTGTGGCGCGCCGAAGCCCCGGAAGGCACCGGCGGGCGGGTTGTTGGTGTGTACCGCGTAGCAGTCCACTTTCACGTGGGGCACGTCGTAGGGGCCGATGGCGTGGGTGGCCACGCGGGTCATCACCTGCTCTCCCAGGGAGGCGTAGGCTCCCGTGTCGCCCACGATTTTCACCTGCACGGCGGTCAGGCGGCCATCGCGCTTGGCTCCGCTTTTGACGGTGATGGTCGTGGCGTGGCGTTTGGGATGCACGCGCATGGACTCGGATCGGGTGAGCACCAGTTTGACCGGGCGAGCGGTGGCCTGGGCCAGCAGCGCGGCGTGAATCTGGGCGCAGACGTCCTCTTTGCCGCCGAACGCGCCGCCGGTAAGCATGTGCACCACCCGCACCTTTTCCACGGGCAGGGCCAGGCAGGCCGCGATCTGTTCGCGGTCGGCGAAGGGGATTTGCGAACCCACATACACGGTGATGCTGCCATCCTCGTCCACGGTGGACACCGCTGCCTCCGGTTCCAGGAAGGCGTGTTCGCCCGTTGGGGTGTGATAGGTGTTTTCGATGATTACGTCGGCCTGGGCGAAGCCGGTCTCCACGTCCCCGCGGCGGACTTTGGTGTAGCGCAAGATGTTGCCCTGGCGATTCTCGTGGACCAGCGGCGCGCCGGGGGCCAGGGCCTGCTCGGTGGTGGCGACCACGGGCAACGGCTCGTATTCGACTTCGATGAGTTTCAACGCCTCCTCGGCGATGGATTCGCTTTCGGCGGCGACGATGGCGATGGCGTCGCCCACGTAGCGCACTTTATCGTAGGCCAGCACCGGCCAGTCGCGGTGGATCACGCCGTGGTTCTTCTCGCCGGGCACGTCGTCGGCGGTGAGCACCGCTGCCACGCCGGGCAGTTCACGGGCGCGAGTGACGTCCACTCGCCGCAGGCGGGCGTGGGGGTATTCGCTGCGCAGCACTTTGGCGTGCAGCATGTTCGGGAAGAAGAGGTCGGCGGTGTAGCGGGCCTGTCCGGTGGCCTTGGCCAGGGCGTCCGGCTGGGGCAACGGGCGACCGACGGTGGACAGCGGCGGGTGTGGGGTCTGCGGGGCCGAGAGGGGTCTCTCACCCTCACCGCGCAGTTCCGCCGCGGCGGCCTCCACCGCCTCGATGATTTTCACGTAGCCGGTGCAGCGGCAGAGGTTGCGCTCCAGGGCGGCCATGATCTCTTCGCGAGAGGGGCTGGGATTGCGGTCCAGCAGGGCCTTGGCGGCCATGATCTCCCCTGGTGTGCAGAAGCCGCACTGGATAGCCCCCCGCTCGATGAAGGCTCGCTGCAAGGGGTGCAGCTCCCCATCGCGGGCCAGGCCCTCGATGGTCTGCACGGATTTGCCGTTGGCGCGGCGGGCCAGGTAGACGCAGGAGCGCACGGCCTTGCCGTCCCTTCGACCAGGCTCAGGGCTGGCCACGATAACGGTGCAGGCTCCGCAGTGACCCTGCCCGCAGCCGTTCTTGGTGCCGGTCAGGTGCAAGCGGTCGCGCAGCACCTCCAGCAGCGTGGTGCGCCGCTCGACCTCCAGTTCGTGCCATTGGCCGTTGATTTCGATACGTATGGTTTCCGTCATTGGGATTGACCTCCTTGTAACACGGGCTTCAGCCCGTGCACCCGTAGCAGGCTGAAGCCTGCGTTACGTCGGTGTGATATGGGCTTCGACTCGTTACATTGCGCAATAGGTAAAGGCCCAATCGTCTGCATTCTCTACCAGTCCAGCTTTGACAGGGTTGTTGATAATGTAGGCGACGATGCGCTCCAATTCTTTTCCATCTCGGACCACATGGTCGTAACTTTCCGGGGTCCAAAATGATCCACTGCGTCCTAAAGCTTCATTACAGAATCGCGCCGTACGGCCTTTGAGCAGGCGCAGGGCGTGGTTCAAAGGTGTACAGTGTTGGCCTGAAGCAGGGCGCGGTGGTTCAGGGATGCCCTGCGTGTCAACCAGCAGGTGGACATGGTTGCTCATGATGCAATATGCCAGCAGGGTGTAGTATGTCGGATGCAGGGCGTGGATTTCGCGGGCAACGATGTGCGC
Source organism: Anaerolineae bacterium (assembly GCA_014360845.1). Classification (GTDB taxonomy): domain Bacteria; phylum Chloroflexota; class Anaerolineae; order JACIWR01; family JACIWR01; genus JACIWR01. The sequence continues at coordinate 12,730 of JACIWR010000047.1, read as the reverse complement.
CAGGCACGGGTCGGCGAGCCAGCGAGGACCATTGGCGGCTTTGTCGAGAACGGCGTCGTAACGGGCAAAGATTTTCTTCTGGAGCCTGTAACGTTCTTTATTCAGGGATTGACCTTGAAAATGCTGCTTCAGCAAGCGCTCCTCTTGTTCATACTCCTGTCGCAGGCGTTCGAGAAACTGGCGCGGCAGACTTCCCGCCAGGCGAAAAGTGACGAAGTATGTGGCTTCAGGCGGGTGATAGTGTGGTAAGTTACGGCGGTAGAAGACATCGGTCATGGTTATGTAACACTCCGCTGGCAGGCTGAAGCCTGCGTTACGCCTGTGCATCTGTCGCAGGCTGAAGCCTGCATCACGACAAGCCTGCGTTACCCTCCCACCACGTCTGCAAGGCGATGAAGGGTACGGCGGGCTGGGCCGGGTTCTTGGGCCGCCCGGTGTTCCAGGTGATGATCAGCTCCTTGCGGGCGCGGGTGATGCCCACGTACAGCAATCGCAAGCGCTCGGCGGTGTAGTCGTGCCGGGCGCGGAGGGTGGCCTGGCCCTCGGTGTATTGCCCGGATTGGCCATCGGCCAGGGCCTGCCCTGAGCCTTGTCGAAGGGCCTGCAACTGGGCCAGCGCTTCCTCGGTCAGGTTGAGCCGGTCGCGGACGAACCATTTCTCGGCGATGTAGTCGTCGTGGGGCAGGGCCGAGGGAAAGTCGTAGTTGTTCACCGACATCAGGTACACCCGGTCCCACTCCAGGCCCTTGGCCTTGTGCATGGTGGCTACCACTACCTGCCCGCGGTGCTGGTCAGGGTCAAAGCCGGTGTCCTCCTCGTCGAAGCCCAGGAAGCGGCGCTGGTTGCGGGCAATAGTCGCCAGCTCCTCGACCAGTTCCGGCATCCGCCAATCGGGGTGGTCGTCGCTGGCCGCACGCAGGGCGACGGCCAGTTTGTGGGCCAGGGCCAGGTCCGTCGCTTCGTGGAAGAGGTCCTGGGCCAGGGTGAGGATGAGCTGGTCAATAGGCAGAACAACCGCTTCCTGCCAGCGGCGCATCAGGTCGCGGAATTCGTGCAGGGGCGAACCCTCGCGGTCGCCCGTCTGGTCAGGCGCAAGGTCTGCCCCTACATCGGCCAGCCAATCGCGGTCCAAGCGGGGCCAGAGGTAATCCTCCACCCGCGGACAGCGGCTCAGCAGTTTGGCAAGGTTGGCCGTGCGCTCGGCCAGCTCCGGATCATCGCGGTCGGCGCGACGCCACGCGCGAAAGGCCGCGGCCAGCTTCTTGGACGAGCCGGGGTCGGCCAGGGCGCGCAATGCATTGGCCAGCACGCCGGCCACCTCGCGGGTGGAGGTGGTGCTGCGTAGAAGCTCCACGTAAGCGATGCCCGCTGCTTTCAGCGCGCGGGTGACCTCGAAGCCGCGTTTGTTGCGCGGCACCAGCACGGCCACCGTGGCATCGGGGTGCTCGGGCAGCCAGCGGGCCAGGGAGTCCACCACGGCTTTGATCTCGGCGTCGGGGGTGAATTTGCGGGCCACCAGGCGCACCGCCGCCGGGTTATCTGGCGGGTTGGGTTGCGGGTCGCCAGGGAGGGTGGGCTGGATGTGCTGCTGGCGGAAGGCATTCCGCGCGATCTCGCTGGGATGTTCATTCACCGTCCAGTCCACCAGGTAGTTGGCCAGGGCGATGATGCTGGGCTGGGAGCGGCCCGAATCGGGCATGGTGATGGGCGTTACGTCCGGTTCCTTCAAGAAATCGCGCAGAAAGCGGGGATCGGCGGTGGTGAAGGTCTCGTAGATGGCCTGGTTGGGATCGCCGACGCGCACCCAGTTGCCATCGGGCCCGACCAGGCGGCGCAGTATTTCCTCCTGGAGCTGGCTGCTGTCCTGGGCTTCGTCCTCCAGGATGTAGGGCCAGCGGTGACGGAGGCGGGCGCAGAAGTCGGGGTCCAGTTCCAGGGCGCGGAGGGCCAGGCGGATGAGGTCATCGAAGTCCACGCCGCCACGGTAGGCCAGACCACGCTGGTAATCCAGGTAGATTTCCGCTCCCATGCGGGCCAGGGGCAGGTCGTCGGGGCGTTCTTGCAGGCGGGCCAGCAGGTACTCCGGGCCAAGTTGCAGGTCCTTGGCCCGTTTGATGAAGGCCGCGGCGATTTCGATGGCCAGCTCCGGCCAGTCGCGGTCGCGGATGCGGCGCAGCATTCCTTCGCTGAGTTCGTCCGCAGTGAGGAAACCGAGCAGGGCGTCGGGATGGGTGTGCAACCAGGCCCAGACGGCGTCCTCCAGAATCTGGCGGGCTTCGCGCTCGTCCACAATCTGGAAGTCGTCGGCCAGGCCGACCAGGCCGGGCCGTTCGCGGACGATGTCGTGGGCCAGGCCGTGCAGGGTGCGCACCCGATAGCCGAAGCGGGGCAGCAGTCCCCGTTCCCGCGTCAGGAAAGTGGCAATGCGGCTGGCGAAGTTGCCCACGGCGGAGTTGACCAGGGTGACGATGAGCACTTCCTGGTCGTCGTCAATGGCCTCGTCCACCAGGCGGGCGGCCAGGGCGGAGAGGACGTGGGTCTTGCCGCTGCCGGGCACGGCGGAGACGCCCATTTTGCCGCCGGTGTAGGCCAGTATTTCTGTTTGAGCCAGACGAGGTATGAAGGTGGGTTTAGTCATTTGGTCATTTGGTCATTTAGTCATTGGGATGTGAGCGCAACACTCTCTGGATGGCCACGGGCAGGGGGCCGTGCAGTTCCTCGTACCCCCGCTCGCCGATTTCACTGAGCCCCAGGTAAAGGCGCTTGCGACAGCGCCGCAGCAGTCCCAGCACCAGACGGCACAAGGTGGTCTGCTGAGCCTCCATCTCGTCGCTTTCGGTCCACAGGGCATTGCGCGGCCAGGAGCGGCTGAGGACGTAGGGATGGGTCAGTGGCTGATTGATACGCCGCCACCAGCCCTGGCTGCCGGCATTGATCCAGAACTGGATGTCCACCGGGCGATTGGCCATCAAGAAAGTATAAGCCGGGGCCAGGAACACCGCCTCCTCGCTTATCTGCCAACTGGGGACATATTGGGCGGCCAGCACACCGCGTTCCACCATATTTGTGTATTCTTGTCCCAATCGCAGTAGATCACAAGAATGCGTAGCGGCGGCCCGCTGTGGCCGCTTTTCCAGGCGGACAGAGCCGTCCGCCGCTACAGATTGTAAAGTGTTATCCGTGTTCACAAACGCTCTCCCCACCGTCTGCCGGAATTTCCGCGCCGATTCGATGAGCTTGGCCGCTGCCTCCCCGGCCTCCAGGTTATGGTGAAAGCCGAAGCCCGGCTGGGAGAGCACTTCCCCGAAAAGGCGGCTGAAGAAGTGATCTAACTCGACGGGCGGTTGTGCGGCGTAAGCCTCCAGCCAGCGACGCAGTTCCTCGTACCGCCCGCCCAGCAGGTAAGTGATGCGCTGTTGCATCTCCGGTATCAGGGGGTCGAAGCTGCGCAGGGCGGGCGCGCTGTCTTGGACATGGTACACGATGTCGGTGAGCAGTTGCGCGCGCACCAGGTCCAGCCCGTGGATGGCCTGCTGCAGGGCGTAGGCCACGTCGTATTTGGAAGGGCAGCGTTCCCAGCCGGGATGGGCGATGGCCGCCAGGGTGAGCAGACAGCGCACGGCGGGCTCTTCGCGCAGGGCCCGCGAGGGGCGATGCGAGCGGACGGGGATGCCGTGGCGATTCAGTTTCTCGGTCAATGAAAAGCGCAGCGCGTCGCCGAGGAAAGGGGCCAGCACGGCGATCTCGCCGGGTGGCACGCCCTCGTGCACTACCAGGCGCGAGATCTCGTCGGCCACCCAGTCCAGCATCTGCGGGTGATAGCGCCAGGTGGCGAATTCCAACGCGGCGCGAGGGTTGCCCTTCACCGGTTCGGTAGGGGCGTCGCGTGGGCGCAGGATTAATCCTGCGCTACTGCTGCGCACCGTTTCCACGGCCAGGGCCTGCACGTCGGGTGAGGCCACGAGACAGTCCTCCAGGGAGACGTGCTGGCGGCAGGCGTCGCGCAGCGCGTACCCGCCATCGGGGTCCGCACCCAGAAAGACACGGTAACCCGCCTCCCGATCGTAGACCACCAGCGCCGAATCGCATTCCGGCAGCCACTGCCACAGTAAATCGTGGGCCACGGGCACGTCTTCCTCGACGTTGTCTACGATGAGGTGGCGATACCGTCCCAGCAGATAGTACCTGCAGAGGGGCAGGGGCCACAGATGACGAACGAAGACCTCTATCTGAAGCGAGAAATCGAGGAGATTGTGCTGCAAACAGGTCTGGCGGAAGCGCAGGGCGCAGGTCTGGGCCTGATCGAAAATGCGCAGGCGGCTGCTTTCCCCGGCCCACGCTTCTTTCAATCGCTGGGCTATCTCCTCCACAGGAAAACCGACCACCGCCGCTTTGTTCAGGTTGTCAATGATCTGGCTGGCCAGCCGGTTGGGGGCGATGGTCACCCCGTCGAAAGCGCCGGAGCGCAGGGCTGGCTCGACGACGCGGGCCATGTAGTATTGGGCCGTCTCCAGGGTGAGGAAAGTGGGGGGGCGGGTGGGATCGAATCCGGCCGGCTCGGCGATGAGAGGCCAGAAGAGGTCCACCATGCGCCGCGCCAGCCCGCCGATGGTGACCACGTCCACTAACGCGCCGCCGGGTAGGTCGGGAGCGCGCAGGGCCTGGTAGTAGGGGCTGGCCAGCGTGCGCTGCGGAACCCACACCAGGATGTTTTCGCCGGGCACGCCGACACTCAGCAAATGACGCAGGCGTCGCACGGCCAGAGTGGTCTTGCCAGCGCCGGCCGGGCCTTCCAGAAAGATGGTGTGGTTGCCGGTGTGGGGAGCGTGGGTTAGTGTCTCCGGGTCGGGTGACATCGCTTCTCCTGATGGCAAGTCTGCTTCATGGTTGCGGGTTTAAGGTTTCAGGCTGGGCGCGATGACAAACCTGAGACTTTGAACCTTGAACCTGAAACACATTCCCAGTATACCACGACTTTGCGTCCGGGGCAATGCGGTTAGGGCCCGTCCTGAGCCCCGCCGTAGGGCCGCCCGTCGCTGTGTCGGGGAAAGCCTCCGTGAGGGCGCAAACTCGACCCCAAACTGACGTACACCCGAACTCGGGGATGCGTTTGACAGGAAGTGTGATATGTGGTACAATGTTTATGAAATGTCAATGACACATCAATGATAAATCATGAGATCATCAATGAAGGAGTAGACGGATGGAGAACGGCTACGGCATTTCACCTCACGGCGGTACACTGGTGAATCGTCTTCTGCGGGGCGAGGCCCGTCAGGCGGCTATCGAGCGGGCCGCAGAGCTGCCCAAGGTCTTCCTCAGTCCGATGAACGTTTCGGATTGTGAACTCATCGCCATCGGCGCTTTCAGCCCCCTCACCGGCTTCATGACCCGCGCCGACTACGAAAGCGTGGTAGAGACCATGTACCTGGCCAACGGGCTGGTGTGGAGCATTCCCATCACTCTGCCGGTGGATGAGGAGTTTGCCGCGAGCATCCGCGAAGGCGACGAGATCGCTCTTTACGAGCCGGACGGCGGTGAGGGGCACTTGTTGGGCCTGATGGAGGTCCAGGAGAAGTTTGCTTACGACAAGGAACGCGAGGCGCGGGAGGTGTATCGCACCACCGAGGATGCTCATCCGGGGGTGGCTCGCATCTACGCCCAGGGACCGGTGCTGCTGGGTGGCCCCATCACCCTGGTCAACCGCCCGTTGGATCAGCGTTTCCCCGAGTTTCGCCATGACCCGGTTCAGACACGGCGCATGTTCGCCCAGCGCGGGTGGCGGCGTGTCGTCGCTTTTCAGACCCGTAACCCCATCCACCGCGCGCACGAGTACATCCAGAAGACGGCGCTGGAGGTCGTGGATGGGTTGTTTCTGCATCCCCTGGTGGGCGAGACCAAACCCGGCGACATCCCCGCCGAGGTGCGCATGCAGAGCTATCAGGCCATCTTGCGCGATTATTATCCGCCCGACCGGGTGATCCTGGGCGTGTTCCCGGCGGCCATGCGCTACGCCGGTCCTCGCGAAGCTATCTTCCACGCCCTGTGCCGCAAGAACTACGGCTGTACCCACTTCATCGTGGGCCGCGACCACGCCGGGGTAGGCAATTATTATGGCACCTACGATGCCCAGCTCATCTTTGATGAGTTCAAACAAGAGGAGATTGGCATCATGCCCCTGTTCTTCGAGCACGCCTTCTACTGCCGGAAGTGTGCTACGGTGGTCACGGCCAAGACCTGTCCTCACGACTCCTCTGAGCACGTGTTCCTCAGTGGCACGCAGGTGCGGGCCATGCTGGCGCGCGGCGAGGCTCCTCCGCCGGAGTTCACTCGTCCCGAAGTGGCGCAGATTCTCATCGAGGGGTATAAGTTATCGGACAAGGAGTTCAAATGAGCAAAAAGCTTTTCGTCATCGGCCTGGACTGCGCTGATCCGGTGCTGGTCTTCGATCGCTGGGCTGATGAGTTACCTAACTTCAAAAAACTGATGGAGGCCGGTACTTACGGGGAACTGGAGAGCACTGTGCCGCCCATCACCGTCCCGGCGTGGACGTGTATGCTCACCGGCAAGGACCCCGGCGAGCTGGGTTTCTATGGCTTTCGCAATCGGGCTAATTACTCTTACGAGCAGATGAGTATCGCTACTTCTGCGGCCATCAAGTTCCCGCGCGTGTGGGGGCGGGCCTCGGCAGCGGGCAAGAAGGTGATTGTCATCGGTGTGCCGCAAACCTACCCGCCACGCCCGGTCAACGGCTTGCTGGTGACCAGCTTCCTCACGCCCAGCACCTTTAGTGATTACACCTACCCCAAGGAGTTCAAGGCCGAAATAGCCCAGGTGGTGGGTGATTACATGCTGGATGTGCGCGACTTCCGCACCGAGGACAAGGATTATCTGCTGAAGCAGATTTACGAGATGACCGAGAAGCGCTGCAAACTGGTCAAACACTTGCTGCGCACCCGGTCCGGACAGTGGGATTTCTTCATGTGGGTGGAGATGGGGCCGGACCGCATCCACCACGGCTTGTGGAAGTACACCGATCCCACCCATCCCAAGTACGAGCCGGGCAATCCTTATGAGAACAGCATCCTCGAGTACTATCGTTATCTGGATCGCGAGATAGGTGAGATGTTGGAGTTGCTGCCCGATGACGCGGCGGTGCTGGTCATGTCTGACCACGGCGCGCAGCCCATGATGGGCGGCATCTGCATCAACGAGTGGCTGATGCGCGAGGGGTACCTGACCCTCGTGGATGAGGAGTACATGCCCGGCAACCACAAGAAGATCGTCACGGACGAGTTGTGCGGCATCCAGAGTCCGCAGGCCAGCCGACCTATTCCCCTGGAGAAAGTGGAGATTGACTGGACGAAAACCAAGGCCTGGGGAGCGGGTGGTTACTACGGGCGTCTGTTCCTCAACGTGCAGGGGCGAGAGCCCAACGGGGTTATCCCTGCCGACCAGTACGAGGCTATGCGCGATGAGCTCATCGAGAAGCTGGAGGGGATGATTGGGTTGGATGGCAAACCTCTGGGCACGCGCGTTTTCCGCCCCGAAGAGGTCTACCGGGAGGTCAACAACATCCCGCCGGACCTGATTGTCTATTTTGGCAATCTGGCCTGGCGCTCGGTGGGCAGCGTGGGGCTGGGGCGCATCTACACCTTCGAAAACGACACCGGTCCCGACGATGCCAACCACGCTCAGGAGGGGATGTTCATCCTGGTTGAGCCTGGTAAACGAGGCGGTGGGCGGGTGAAGCGCACCTGGCGAACCATCGCCCCGACGATGCTAGAGCTCCTGGGCCTGCCGGTGCCGGAGCACATGAGCGACGAACGACTGCGATAACTCCTGGTTTTATGTTCCGAGTTCCGGGTTCAAAGCCCCAAGTCCCTGCTCTTGACCTGTTCCTCAATCCCGAAACCCCGAAACCCGAAACCCCGAAACCCGGAACCTGAAACCCTAAACCCTAAACCCTGAAACCCTGAACCCTGAAACCCTAAACCTTTGAACCTTACACCGACTTGGAGGAAACATGGCAGAACAAAAAGGATTCACCCTGTGGTTTACCGGACTCTCAGGTTCGGGCAAAACGACGCTGGCCAAAGCTGTGGAGCGGGAACTGCGCCAGCGCGGCCTCAAGGTGGAGCGGCTGGACGGCGACATCGTGCGTCAGAGCCTGACCCGCGACCTGGGCTTCAGCAAAGAGGACCGCGACAAGAACATTGAGCGCGTAACCTTCGTGGCCAAGTTGCTGACCCGCAACGGCGTGGCTACCTTGTGCTCGTTTATCTCGCCGTACCGCGAGGTGCGCGCCCGCAGCCGCGCCGAGATCGGCAACTTCGTCGAGGTCTACTGCGATTGTCCCCTGGAGACGTGTATCGAGCGCGATGTGAAGGGTTTGTACAAGAAGGCGCTTAACGGCGAAATCGAGAACTTCACCGGGGTATCTGACCCCTACGAGCCGCCGGAGAACCCCGAGATCGTGGTCCACACCGACCGCGAGACCGTTGAGGAGAGCACGGCCATCATCCTGCGCCGTCTGACCGAGCTGGGTTACCTAGAGGCGGAAGCTGGTGAGGTTTACTCCGAGGAAGAAGAGACCGCGGTCGAGGAACGGTTGCGGGCTTTGGGTTACATTTAGGGGCGTGAAACGTGAAACGTGAAACGTGGAACGTGAAACGTGAAACGTGATGAAACGTGAAGACGTGAGGCGGTGGGGCAGAAACGCACCACGCATCCCGCATCGCCCCTAATCGCTTGGCTGATGAAAGGAGAACGACAATGGGAACTCCGCTTTTCTTTGCGCTGATGGTCGCTGTGGGATGGCTGGCCCAGTTCGTGGACGGCACTCTGGGCATGGGATACGGTGTATTCTCCAGCTCGTTGTTGGTGAGTATTGGATTGGCGCCGGCGGTAGCGAGTGCCTCGGTGCACACGGCTGAGATAGTCAGCACGTTGCTCTCCGGCGTCTCGCATCACCTTTTCGGCAATGTTAAGAAAGAGATCTTCCTGCCCCTCGTGCTCCCCGGTGTTATCGGCGCGGTGGCCGGGGCTTACCTGCTGTCCTCCATCCCCGGGGCGAAGATCAAGCCCTACGTGTCTCTGATTTTGGTGGCGATGGGCTGCCTGGTGCTATACCGCTTTCTGCGCAAGAAGGCCAATGCACCGCGGGAACAACTCCCCCCGTGGAAAATCAGCTTGCTGGGCCTGGTGGCCGGCTTTCTGGATGCGCTGGGCGGTGGCGGCTGGGGGCCGGTGGCCACGCCCAGTTTGATTCTGGCGCGGAACGGGCATCCCAGAGAAGTGGTGGGCTCGGTGAATCTGGCGGAGTTCTTCGTCACCGTGGCTGCGGTGGTCACTTTTCTCTTCACCATCGGCGCGGAGAGTTTCAACTGGACGGTGGTGCTGGCCATGCTTATCGGCGGGGGCATCGCCGCACCTATTGGGGCCTGGGTGTGCAAGAAATTGCCTCATCGTGCTTTGGGTTTCGCCATCGGCGCGCTACTGGTCGCTTTGAACTTGCGCACCATTATTTTAGCCTGGCCGTAGGAGCGAGTGATGAGTTTATTCAGCAGATTTCGAGCTAAGCGAAAACCACGGGTGGTGGTAATCGGTCTGGACGGCACACCCTACACCTTTGTGCGGCGCGCGCTGGAGTTGGGGCGGATGCCCAATTTCGCCCGTATGCTGGGCGAAGGCGCTTTCCGGCGCATGAACTCGGTGCATCCCTGCGTGTCCTCGGTGGCCTGGTCCTGTTACATGACCGGCAAGAACCCGGCCAAACATGGCATCTACGGCTTCATTGACCGCAAACCCGGTACTTATGATACGACCATCCCCACCTCACGGGCAATGCGCAGTGAAACGCTGTGGGAAATCCTCAGCCGCGCCGGCAAACGGGTCATCGTGATGAATGTGCCGGTCACTTATCCCCCGCGCCAGGTGAACGGCGTTCTCATTGGCGGTTTCCTCAGCCCGACGATAGAGAAGGCCGTGTATCCCCCAGGTGAGGCGGAGACGCTGAAACGCCTGAAATACATCATTGATGCTGACCCGTGGGCCGCCCGCCAGTCGAAGGACAAAGCCCTGGCCGAGGTCAACGCCGCCCTGGAGAGCCGTGAGCGCACGTTGTTGCATTACATGGACAACGAGGAGTGGGATTTTCTACAGTGCCACGTCATGGAAACCGACCGGCTCTATCACTTCTTGTGGAAGCAAATGGCCACCGATGATTCCGTGTACGCTCCTCGCTTCTGGCAGGTGATCGCCCAGATTGATGCGCTGCTGGGCGAGGTGTACGATCGCCTGGATGAGAACACAACGATGATCGTCATGTCCGATCACGGTTTCTGCACGCTGAAGTATGAAGTTTACATAAATCACTGGCTGGCACGGCGGGGATGGTTGGTGCTTCCTGAGGAGCGGCCGCAGCGACTGCAATTAGCTGACGTTGGGCCGCGTAGCCTGGCTTACAGCCTGGACCCGGGGCGCATTTTCATCAACCTGCGCGGTCGGGAGCCGGCCGGGCAGGTTGCGCCGGGGGCGGAGTATGAGGCCTTGCGCGATGAGATCGCCTCCGCTGCTATGGAGGAGTTGCGGGACCCGGAGACTGGCGTGCCGATGATCGCCCACGTCTTCCGCCGCGAGGAACTGTATCACGGCCCCTTGCTGGACCAGGCGGCAGACTTGATCCTGGCCCCGGTGGACGGCTACGACCTGAAGGGTGCTATGGGCAAGGAAACCCTGACTTTTCAGGGGGATGAGCTGGTGGGGATGCACACTTACGACGACGCCATGCTGTGGATACGGGGCCAGTCCATCGCCGTGGAGAGCTTCAGCGTCACAGACGTGATGCCCACCGTGCTGCATCTGATGGGCGTGCCTGTGCCGGGCGACGTGGACGGCCGGGTGTTGCTTTAGAGACCTCGGACTTTGCCTGAGCCAACTAACCCCCAGGACGAGGGGGCGACGCAGTCGTCGCCCCTGCTAGCTGATCAGTTCTGGTTTGAGCACGGCGATGAAGGGCAGGTCCCGGTATAGCTCGTCCAAATCCAGGCCATAGCCGAAGACGAACTTGTTGGGGATGTCGAAACCCACGTAGTCCAGCGGGATGTCCACCTCGCGGCGCTCGGCCTTGTTCAGCAGCGTGCAGATGCGCAGCGAAGCTGGCTGCCGGGCGCGGAGCAGGCGAGTGATGTAGTCCAGGGTATGGCCGGTGTCGATGATGTCCTCGACGATGAGCACGTGCCGGCCTTCGATGTTGGTGCTCAAGTCCATGAGAATGCGGACGATACCGCTACTCTCGCGGGCAGCGATACCGTAGCTGGAGACGGCCATGAAGTCAATGCTGTGCGGCACGGTGATGTGCCGCATCAGGTCCGTCAAGAACATTACTCCGCCTTTAAGGACGCATACCAGCAATAAATCCTTTCCCTCGTAATCAGCGGAGATGGCCTTCCCCAGCTCGGCGATGCGAGCCTGCAACTGGTCCTCGGAAATCAATATCTCTCCGGCTAATTCTTCCCAGCCCACGGGTTCCTCCTTCAACAACGTAGTTATCAGGTGTCAGTCACCCTCAAGGTGATTGGCACCTGACTGTCAACCGACCGAAGCAGTTGATTTGCTACTCCTCTCCCTTTTCCTGATGCGGCACCTGATGGCAGTGCCGGCATCGGGCTTCGTAAACCTCGCTGGCTCCCACCAGGATGATGGGGTCGTCGTAAGCGGCCGGCTTACCGTTGATCAGCCGCTGAGTGCGGCTGGCCGGCGCGCCGCATTGCACGCAGATGGCCTGTAGTTTGTCTATGCGCTCGGCCTGGGCCATGAGCAAGGGCATGGGCCCGAAGGGCTCGCCTCGGAAGTCCATGTCCAGGCCGGCGACGATCACGCGCACTCCTCGATCTGCCAGCTTGTTGCATACCTCGGCGATTTGCCAGTCGAAGAACTGTACCTCGTCCACGGCGACTACGGTGGTGTCTGGCTCAATCCGCGCCATAAGCTCGGCGGCGTCCTGCACCGGTGTAGCCTGGAAATGTATACCGTTGTGCGAGGTGACCTTTTCGACAGCGTAGCGGTTGTCCAGCACGGGTTTGAAGACTTGCACCTTTTGGCGGGCGATTTGTGCCCGGCGCACGCGGCGGATGAGCTCCTCTGTCTTGCCACTGAACATGCTGCCGCAGATGACCTCAATCCAACCGGGGTTGGGGCTGTGATACATGGTTCCTCCTGCACAGAAAAAGATCAAGCTTGTCTGTAGCTCAGAAGCACCACCTGCGTTTCCTCGGGCAGGGTACTGGTGGTGATTTTCAGACTCTCCTGTTCCGGCAGTTTACCCAGTCCCATGGCTTTCAAGAACTTGCTCACCGGGGCGAGCTTGGTGCTCAGTGCCGGGGTTTTGTAGTGCATGGGTATCACCAGGCGGGGTTCCAGCAGGCTGACGACCTCGGCGGCCTGGGCGGCGTTGATGGTGGTAACGCCTCCCACCGGAATCAACAGCACGTCAACCTGGCTCAGCGTCTCGGCTTGTGATTGCGTGGGAATATGGCCCAAATCCCCCAGGTGACAGATGGAGAGGCCGTTGAATTCGAAGAGGAAAGCGGTGTTCTTGCCTCGCTCGGAGCCTTTTTTGTTATCGTGGTAGGTGGGGATGCCGGTGATGAAGACGCCGCCTATCTCGTACTCGCCGGGGCCGTTTAATACGCGGGGTTTGCCCTTTACACCGGCCACAGAGGAGTGA
>JACIWR010000469.1 GCA_014360845.1 Anaerolineae bacterium | reverse complement strand
CCAAACGGCGCGTAGCGGTAGTCAGGTGACCGTCACCTGGGAGGTGACGGTCACCTACTGGGGGAGTTGAGGACACGGAGAGTGTGAAGCTGTCTCTCAGTGCCCTCAGCAGCGTCTCATCAAATCATGCCGGTTTCAGAGTATCCCTTGTGGTCGCCAACTATTCACTCACTCCCATGACCAGGAATTTGAGAAGGGCGAAAAGGGAGACGAGAGCGATCCCCCATCCCCATAGCATCACCAGTCCCCCCAAAATCACTGCTCCCCAGCCTCGGAGATAGCATTCGTAGCCCCCTGGCACAGGAACCTCTCGTCTTAGCACGCTGATAAGCCCTAGCGTCCCTCCTAGTCCAGCCAACGGGACCACCATGACAGCTCTCCAGGGGGACGAGGTTGGAACATTGAACCAAGTTAGTATCAGCGCTTCTATGCCAGCCAGGAGTATTGTCACAAAAGCGAGCGCAGAGATTAGTGTGAAAGTAGAGTACTGTTTCACCGATACCTCCTTCCGCTCACACATCTAACCACGCCCCAGTCAATTCTTTCACCGAGGCCATCCCTCGATTGTTTCGCCCAAAGGAAAAAGCAATTCTTCATTCAGCCAATCTGCTCCTCTCGATAGGGCATAAGTTGTCCCGCAGTATCCCACTGCATATCCAATGGGAACAGTCACGACAAAGGCGGTGGGATTGGTATTCAACGCAAGTTCCGCACCGGCGACGGCACCCCATGTAGCCACTCGCGCAGAAAACGCGGAGATTACTACACCCTCCCATCCGGCCATGCTTGCTCGCCAAACCCGCTGGAAAGGCGAGAGACAGACATCTCTGTCCAGATGCCACTGCACAAGGAAGTCAATGCCAAAACCCACGTAGGGTCTGCCCAGTCTGTGCCATGCCCGGCCAAAGCCCGAGTCAGGGTCAACTACCGGCTGGGTGAGGTCAATGGTTGGGCCAACGTATGGCCCCACGGCATCTATGACTGCCGCAACGTCTTCCTTGACATAGCCTCCCAAGCGAGGGTAGTACCAATTGAGCAACCAATCGTGGTATTCCGGCGATGTCCAGCCGATGTCCACGGCTCCTGGTATACCGGGATCGAAGGGGGCGGCCAGGATTTCTGCCCACAGTGGTGGGCCTTCAGGTCCCCACCCTTGTAGGCCGCTGGGATCTATCAAGTTGACAGGATTGTTGGCCACGTAGACGTAAGGATTGAGCGTCTGCGGGTTGGTGATCAATCCCGGGAACGGATCGCGCGTCAGGAAGCGACCGGTCGTCGGGTCGTAGTAGCGGGCCCGCAGGTAGTACAGCCCCGTGGGGTCCCTTCGGCAGGCTCAGGGCAGGCCTGCACCTCCCCCGTGAAGCGGCGGGTGTTGTCGCTCGCGCCGCCCGCCAGCAGGCTGCCGAAGGGCGCGTAGCGGTAGTCAGGTGACCGTCACCTCCCAGGTGACGGTCACCTAGAGAGCCTATTGCTTTTTTCCAGACCTGGCCAGCTTCTTATCAATCTTGGCCAGCGCCCGCTTGGCCTCGTTGCGCACCCAGGTCTTGGGATGGTCCACGAAGCGTTCCAGCGCACTGCGCGCTTCGGGTGGGGCCAGCAGCCGCAGGGCATACACGGCGTGCCCGGCGATTTCTTCGTCGTCGAGCAACTCGATGAGCACATCCACTGCTCGTGGGTCCTTTGTCTTGGCCAGGGCCACCGCCAGCATCTCTCGCGCCCGGCCATGTCGCTTGTCACGCACCAGTTCCACAATGTCATCGAAGACGCTGGCATCGGCCACCTCGCAAAGGGCGCTGGCAATGGACCACTTAAAACCCCATCTCTCCATAGGTGTTTTGCGGAACTCCTCGATCAGTGGCCGCGCTGCCACCGGCTTGGCCCACTTCCACGCCAGAGCATCAACGATGGCCCATTTTACGTCCAAATTATCCACCAGCGGCAACCACTTGAGCAGAACGGAAATGCCCGCACGGTAGTCTACAGGCCCCCGCTGTAAGAACTCCGGAAGCTTCTCTCTTGGGATGCCTCGTTTATCCACCTCCCTTAAGATGTCCAACCGTACTGGCCCCTTCAGGTCACCCAGCGTGTTGATATGGATACCTACCTGCGCCAGTTCTGCCAGGATAGGGGCTTCCGCTCGACGGGCGGCAGCAATCCGGGCTTGTCGATCTGGATCTTGCATTCTTTTTTCCAGCGCACGACGTGAAGCAGCAAGCAAGGCTTCGTTATCTTGTTTTTTCTTCACCATGGCAAATGGCTCCAAATGATCTCGCCTCGTTCAATGGCCGCTCTTAGCGGCCCAGAGAGTTGCGTTCCCTGCCGGGTGATCAGCTCAAAGGTATAGCCTTCTCGCTGGGCCCAGAGAGCATAGTCCCGAAGTTGACTTGTGTAGGAAAGCCGGGTCACATTCTTGACCTCGCGCACGATCCCTGCCACACGATCCACTTCGTCTGGCACACGGAACTTGCCTGGGTTAATAATGGAGTCAATCCGGGTCTTTGGCCCCGTGATGCCGGCCGCTTCCTCACCCGCGCGGCCAAGAGCATTGGGGTTGGCATTGGCATTGGGATTGGGATTTGGCGTCGCCGGCGTCCGCCAACTTCGCACACCATACCCCACACCCCCGGCCACGCCGCCGCTGAC
>JACIWR010000468.1 GCA_014360845.1 Anaerolineae bacterium | reverse complement strand
ACCTTGCGGTAGAGGAGATAGGCGCCTCCCATCCCATTTCGCAGAGCTACACTCAGCGATGGTCGGCGTCTGGCGGATGTGGACCTCGTCGGAAAGTATGACGATGGCAGAGACGACGATACGTGTGATTGGATTGCCCTTGTCGAGTGGGAGTACAGCGTTGACAAAGACCATGCAGTTCGGCAACCTTTCATTTCCCGTGCTACTACTGCTCGAATTTACGAGCATAGAAAAGACATCGCCGAACAAGTCAGATCAGAGCTGGCGAGGAGAAGCACTTAAGTAAAATGCACACTTGGAGATAGGGTCAATGTCTGACGTTTATGATAGCGCTTACTGGACCGACGAATTCCAGGTCACACAGGCCGACCTGGAGCGCATCGCCGCCCACATTCGCGAGACCGGTCAGGCCCACGACCTGACCGAGTTGGCGAAACGGGTGGTGCGTGGCCGACTGCGCCATGGCCCGGACGCCAGCGCCCCCGCTCAAGCCACCTGGGCGGACGATCGCTCTGTACGTCTCTGGGACCCGGCGGGGAAGTGGGAGGTGGGGGATCACGTCATCGTAGCCCGGCTGGTCACAAAGGGAGTATACGAACCGTTCGTCGGTGAGATCATCGGGGTAGAGCCTCGCCAAGTGAGATTGCAATTAGATGGCGTTGACCAGCCGGCAACTTACCTGCGCGCTGCACCTGGCAGTGCAGAAGCTCGCAAGTGGCACGCCAAAGTGCGAGAGGTGATCGCTCAGAAACGGCAAGCTCCAGGACTCGATCAACAGGTTGAAGCGATCTTGCTGACTCACGGCGAACGGATTGCCAGTCAATTACTGGACGCCCTCCGCGCCGATGAACGCTTCGTCCGCCTGGCCGGCCGCTGGTTCCTGCGCGAACTGGCCCTGCCCCCGACGGAGGAACAACTGACGGCCCTGGCCTGGGCCATGGTGCCTCTGCAGGAACCCCAGCCCACCGACGCTCTGGTTCCCCTGATACAACCCCCACTGTCTGAGGGCGATCCCGGTCTCTTTGGCCTCTACCTGGCCATGCGCCAGCACCCCCCCGATTTCCTGTACATCTCACGGCTGGTGGAGGCCATCGCCGCAACGCGCGGGCGACGCCCGCCGGTGGCAGCTCTGACGGCCACGGCGACGCCTCAGGTGCGGCAGTCCATCGCCCGCCGGCTGGAACTGCGAGAGGGCTACGTCGAGATTGACCGCAATCCCAACCGACCGGAATTACGCTTCGTGGTGTATAATCGCACCAGCAGCGGTTTCCAGATTCGAAGTAAGCGGGACAAGTTGCGCATCTTACTGCGTATTCTGCGGCGGGCTGATCGGGACGAGGATAGCGCTATCGTCTACGTGAACACCACGCGGGAGGCCGAGCGGCTGGCCCGCCGTCTGGAGGCTATGGGGCTGGACGCCCGGCCTTACCACGGCAAAATGGACGACCAGGCGCGCAAAGATGTGCAGGACATGTTCCTTGATGGCCAGATCAAGACCATCGTGGCCACCAAGGCCTTTGGCATGGGCATTGACAAGCCGGACATCCGCTACGTGGTCCATTACCAGATTCCCGGCGACATCGAGTCCTATTTTCAGGAAGCGGGCCGAGCGGGCCGCGACGGACGGGTGAGCTGGTGCGTGTTGCTGTACCACGAGGACGACCTGTGGATCCACGAGAACTACTTCATCCCTAAGAGCCTGCCGGAGCCGGAACAGGTGGAAAACGTGCTCGACTGGGTCCGCAGGCGCTGTGAGACGGCAGGGTGGGGCGAGGTCTACGTGGACCCGAGGGAAATGGCCGATGCCCTTGGTTTCGACGAAGACCGCGAACTGGGGATTCACCTGCACCTGCTGGAGGAATTGGGCTTTGTCCAGCGGGGTGCCGACGTGACCCTCAAGGCCAGTGCCCGGCTGCTGGCGCCGTTGGAGGTAGTGGCTGCTCAGGCCGGAGAGCTGTCCCCTGGGCCGGTTGGCAAAGCTGTTGAGCAAGTGTTGCTCGAGCAGAGGATCAGCCTGATAGCTCGCAGCGAACTGCGGTTGGTGGAGGGGGCATTGGGCCAAGGGGTATCCCCGGCGGCTTTGGATGAAGTGCTCTACCGGCTGGCGCTGCGCGGCAGCCTGATCTACCGGACCTTTGCCCGGGCGTTTACACTGGCGCCGGGGCCGAAAATGCTGACAGGGGCTCCCTTGGACCTGGACAGCGGGGAGGTCCGTCGGGTGCGCCAGGAGATGGAAGCCAATCTGAAGGCGATGCGACGCTATGCCGAATCGTTGCAAACCGGCGACTGTTTACGCGACGAGATTTTGCGTTACCTCGGGGCTGAGAAACCGCCCACCCGGGCTGACGATTGCTGCTCGCTGTGCGCCGTTAACCTGTCTGTGCCCTGGGCCGACGAACCGCTGTGGGAGGACCTCACCGATCCGGGGCGCTATCAAGATGCGAAATATGCGGTTTTGAAAGCTGTGGCCTGGAATGCCGGGCTGGACCGGGTCAGGGGACGAGCGCCCTATGGGAGCTGGACCCTGGCGCAGATTCTGCTGGGGAACGACTACATGGCGACGAAGTATGAGACGGATCCGCAGCGCAAAAAAGTCCGACGTCAACTGGTTATTGCCAGCGAGCATTTTGGCGTACTGGAAGGGCT
>JACIWR010000467.1 GCA_014360845.1 Anaerolineae bacterium | reverse complement strand
GGTCATCGCCAGCGGGGGAGCCGGGAGCCTGGAACACTTCGCCCAGGTTCTCACCCAGGGCAAAGCCGATGCCGCCCTGGCCGCTTCCCTGTTCCACGACCGGGTGTTGAGCATCGGCCAGGTGAAGGCTTACCTGGCGGAACAGGGCATTCCCGTCAGAATGTAGGACAAGCTTCAGCTTGTCCACCTAACCGAGGTGCACAATGTCCCATGAACCGATTCAGATCAAGTTTGATGATCGTGGACTGGTGCCGGCGGTGGTCCAGGACGCCAACACCGGCCAGGTGTTGATGGTAGCCTGGATGAACAAGGAAGCGTTGCAGCGCACCCAGGAGACCGGACAGGCCCACTTTTGGAGTCGCAGCCGGCAGGAGCTATGGCACAAGGGAGCTACCTCCGGTAACTTCATGGACGTGCGCGAGATCTGGGTGGACTGCGACGCCGACACGTTACTGCTCAAGGTGAACCCCGCCGGTCCCGCCTGCCATACCGGTGAACAGAGCTGCTTCTACCGGAGGTGGGCGTGATGAGCGATGTCCTGGATACCCTGTTTGCCACCATCCTCGACCGGCAGGCTAATCCCCGGCCTGGCTCCTACACAGCCCAACTGTTGAACGCCGGGGAAGACGAGATTCTCAAAAAGGTCGGTGAGGAAGCGATGGAAGTTATCCTGGCCGCCAAGGGACAGGGGGACGAACGGCTCATCGCCGAGATAACTGACCTCTTCTATCATCTGTTGGTGCTGCTGGCCGCGCGGGGCCTGTCCCTGGCCGATGTCGAGGACGAACTGGAGCGCAGACGCCGCTAAACTAAGCAGGTGACTACTCAGCCTATGCTCCAAGTCCCCGTCCCGGGGACGTTCCATGCGGCAAGACGCTGTCTTTTGCGCGGTTTTCTCAGCCGAGACGCCCCCGGGACGGGGGCTACGAGCCTGGGGAGGACAGTGCGCCTGCTAGCCTGAGTAGTAACCTAAGCAGGTCTTAATACGAAAGGAGCGCAGCACGCTGCGCCCCTTTCGTCGGCGAATTTGCTTCTACAAGTGATACAGCTCCCCGTACTTCTGTTGGACGTAGCGCACGAAGGGCGCTGCCGCCAGGGAACGCCCGGTGACCCGCTCAATCAACTCGGCGGGGGTGAATTTCCGCCCGTGACGATGAACGCGCTCCCGCAGCCAGTCCCGCAGAGGTACAAAGTCGCCCACCTCGATCCTGGCCTCCAGGTCGGGGAGTTCCGCGCGGGCCTGTTCATAAAGTTGAGCCGAGACAAGATTGCCCAGGGAATAAGTGGGGAAGTAGCCCATCAATCCCCAGGCCCAGTGAATATCCTGCAATGCGCCCTGTGCATCATCGGGAGGGACCAGGCCCAGATAGGCTTCCATTTTAGCCCGCCAGGCCTCGGGTATCTCGGTGATTTTGAGGCGTCTCTCCAAAATGTCGTTCTCCAGTTCGAAACGCAGCATGATGTGCAGGTTATAGGTCACTTCATCTGCTTCCACGCGGATGAAAGAGGGCTTGACCTTGTTCACCGCCCGGTACAGCGTCTCGGCGTCGGCATCGGCGAGCTGGTCTGGAAAGGCAGCTTGCAGACGCGGGAAGAAAAAGCGCCAGAAGGCGCGGCTGCGCCCCACTAGGTTCTCCCACATCCGCGACTGGGATTCGTGTATGCCCAGCGATGCGCCTTCACATAAAGGCGTGCGATCGAGGGCCAGACTGATCCCCTGGTCATACAGTGCGTGACCGCCTTCATGCAATGTCCCGAACAATCCCTGGGATAAGAAGTGGCGGTCAATGCGCGTGGTGAGGCGCACGTCCGTGGGCGAAAAGGCGGTGGTGAACGGGTGAGCAGATTTATCCTGTCGGCCCCGCTCGAAGTCGAAGCCCATCAGTTGCAGGAGCTCCAGGCCCAATTCCCATTGCTTCTTCTCGTCGAATTCCCGGTGTAGCACGGCATCGTCCACGGCGTCCAAATTGGCGACGATCGCCTGCAACAAGGGGACTATCTCCGCTTTCAACTCGGCAAAGATGGCCTCCACCTGAGCCGAGGTCATCTCCGGCTCGTATTCGTCGAGCAGGGCATCGTACAGGCGATCATCGTAGCCCAGGGCTTCCGCCTTTTGGATGAGCAAGTCAACGATTTTCTCCAGATGGGGAGCGAACATGGCGAAGTTCGCTTCCCGACGGGCTGTGGCCCACACCTGCGCTGCTGCCGATGTGGTTCTGGCCAACTCGGTCACCAACTGCGGGGGCAGTTTGCGCGCCTTGGTGTAGTCGCGGGCTGTGACGCGAATGAGCCGCGCGTCGTCGGAGTCGGGGTCCAGGTCAGCGACTATCCCGGATAGGTCCTCCAGCAGTCGCCCCATCTCATCGCTGGTGAACAACTGATGCGCCAATCCCTCCAGCGTGGCTAACTGTTCGGCGCGGACCTGGGCACTGCCGGGCGGCATGTAAGTCTCCTGATCCCAGCTTAGCAGGGAAGCCGCGCTTCTCAGGTCACTAATCTGTGCCAGGCGGGTCTTCAGTTCCTGTAGTTGATCCGGCATTTATTTTGCTCCTTGAAGATTGGGGTTTAGCTTCACAGTCGAGTCCGGCTGCCTTCGTTGCCGCCGCGCGGGGCTGGGAACAGTAGTCATCCTGAGCGGAGTGCGCCTC
>JACIWR010000466.1 GCA_014360845.1 Anaerolineae bacterium | reverse complement strand
CCCGGGCCCCCCCCGCGCCACCCTGGGCAACCTGGGGGCGACGACATGAGACGGGAGTATGGGGGACGAAATACGCTTACTTTTCGTAAGCTGCATGGCTTCAAGAATATAATCGCCTGGCAGAAGGCCAGTGATTTGTCTCATTTGGTCAACAAGGTCGTGAGCAAGTTCGGCCCCGGATATTACAAGCTGGCCGATCAAATGCGCAGCGCGGCTGTTTCGGTCACCGGGAACATTGCCGAGGGATATTGCCGTAGTTCTCTGGGCGATTATATCCGGTTCTGTCAGATTGCCAGGGGTTCTCTTGGTGAGTTGGGGAGCTATATTCAGGACTGCGAGCGCTGGGGGTTGATCGAGGGCCAGGAGCTTCAAGAGTTGATCAGGCTTTATGGCGATGCTTCGTATTTCCTGGATCGCCTGATCCAATCACTGGTCAAAAAGAAGCAGGATGGCACCTGGGACAAGCAGTTCTGGGTCAAAGAGGAAGCCGTTTCCTACGATGTCACTCCCCACCCCTCCGAGTGCCCCCCTGTTTCCCCTGAGTTCCCCTCAGCTCCCTCTGAGTTCTCTTCAGTTTCTTCTGAATTCCCCTCCGTCTTCCCTGAGTTCCGTTCAATCAGGAGGCACAATATGGACCTGAGCAACAAAGTTGCCATCATAACCGGCGCGGCCTCGGGCATCGGTCGGGGCATCGCGCGCCTGTTCGCTCGCCTGGGGGCCAGCGTGGTCGTGGCGGACATCGAATTAGCCGCAGCCGAGGAGGTGGTCGCCGAGCTGGAGGAACAGGGCTATCCCGCTCTGGCCGTGGAGGTGGACGTGCAGGACGCGGAGCAGGTGGAAGCCATGCTCCAGGCCACGCTGGAGCGCTTCGGGCAGGTGGATGTACTGGTCAACTCGGCGGGGGTGGGCACCGAATCGCCCATCGTCGAGATGTTGGAGGAGGAGTGGGATTGGGTGCTGGGGGTCAATCTCAAGGGGACTTTCTTGTGCACCCGTGCCGTGGCCCGCTGGTGGATAGAGAATGGGCGGCGAGGGAAGATTATCAACCTGTCGTCCATCAACGAGAGCGTGCCCCTGGCCGGTGAGGCTCACTACTGCGCCTCCAAGGGCGGAGTGATGATGTTCACCCGCGCTGCTGCTCTGGAATTGGCCCCCTATGGCATCCACGTCAACGCCCTGGCCCCGGGCATGATCGAGACGGCGCTGACGGAAGAGGTGACTATGATCCCCGAACTGCGCGCGGCTCATCTCAAGCAGATACCTTTTGGACGTTTTGGTCAGCCGGAGGACGTGGCCAGGGCCGCCGCTTTCCTGGCCTCGGAGTGGTCGGATTGGATCACGGGACACTCTCTGGCTGTGGATGGGGGGATGCACCTTATTGGGGAGGAAAGTTATCTGTGGGCCATTGAGCGGGCAATGGGCCACGAGGCTACCATTCCCAAAGTGCCGATGTGCTGGCCGCCGGGCGCGATGCCGGAGGAGTAGGTGGGCGTCGGCGGGTGATGGGGGCGGGCGCCATTTGAAATTGCCAATGGCAATGGGAGGTAAATGATGAAGACCTCAGTTGTGTTTACCGGTGTAGTGCTTGTCGCCTTGCTGACAGCACTCACCCAGTGTTGCCCCTCATGCGGGCCGAGTACTACCACGCCCACATCACCGTCGTCCAAGACCACCACGCGCTCCTTCGAGGGAGGGGATGTCACCCTCAGGGGGGATGAGGAGCAGCTCAACAAAATCGCCGACGTGGAACTGGTTCCAGAGGGCGATTCGCGTTACCCCAAACCCCAGGACATCGCCGGGGATGTCACCAAAATCCTCAGCGTGTTCGAGATCAAGCTTAAAGCAGGAGTTGCCTCGATCGCACCTCCTCCCCTTACAATCGAGAACATCTATGTCGGGCAGAAGGGGGTGGATCTCAAGAACCAGGGCCTGGCGCATCTGCCCTTGCCCATCTACCGCTTCGATCCGTCCACCAGTGCCTGGCCCAAGGCCGGAGAGGCCAAGCTGAAATCGGATCCCGAGTGGGCCAGCGGCACCATCGAGAAGGCCAGTCTGCTGGCCATTGTGTCTACAGCGCCAGTAACAGCGCCAACCCAACCTCCTCTGCAGGACCTGGAGGCGAGGATATACGAGAGCACGAAGCAGATCATCGCCAATGAGAATCCCGAAACTGTTTCCGTCATCTGGGGGTCGGAGGCAGCGCCTTACGGCGAGGTGGCCGAGTTGACCAGGGTCAGTTTCGAGGAGCAGGGAGTGGGAGCCGCTCTGGAGTTCATTCCCGATGTGTCTATCGTGCGGGAGCGGTTGGCGGTGGCCGCGGACGCTGGCGAGCTGCCGGATTGCATTGTCTTGATCGGGGTGAGTGGCGATGTGGACTCTCTCCAGGAAATAATAATCGAGTTTGAGCGCAGCCTGTACGTTTACAACGAGGAGTCGGGCTATCTGGAGAAGCGGGCATCCCCGGCCGCGCTGACGCCGCTTTCCTGGGAGGAAGTGCAGGCGAGGGTCTACGAAAGCACGAAGCTAATCGTCGCTGATGAGGACCCCGGAGCTGTTTCTATCTTCTCTCCAATCATTTGGGGAGCTGATGCGCCGCCTTACGACAAAATCGCCGAGGCGGCAACGGCAGATTTTATGGAACAAGGTGTAGAAGCCCAGTCTG
>JACIWR010000465.1 GCA_014360845.1 Anaerolineae bacterium | reverse complement strand
TCCCACCCCGCCAGAAGTGGCAGCTCAAGTCCTCTGCAGTACCACAGCTCCCTCCGATTCCTCCGTCTCGGATACTTGCCGCTAGAAGAGCCGCTATGCATAGCCGCCGTATGAGCTACCTGCGGCGCTGTTCTCGTGAGTGCGGGAACAGCGCCGTGTTTGTAACGGCTCAGGCTGTCTCCGTCGGCGATCAACGTTCTTACGGAGTTGTACTTCGCGATCTGCCTCGTCTCCCGGTGTCACACCGGGACATCGCAAGGTACGGCGGGGCTTGCTCCCGACGACGAGAGGTGTTTGCTGCCTGGTTTGTCTATGTACGAGAATTGGAGTATAATCAGAGCCGGATAAGAAGTAAGTTGTGTGGACAAACAGCGATAAGCACCCTGACAACCCCATCGCACCGGGCCGGCGACGAGACGACTTCGGCAGCGCCGGCCAGGGAAGGGAACAGATACAAACCGAGCATGTGGGGTCAGAACCTGATAAGATATGGGTATGTAGTGGTGTTATAGAACGAGGAGAAAAGAAACATGATGCGTTTAGACCGATTTACCGAGCGGGCGCAGGATGCGGCCATGCGCGCCTACGAAATCCTGCAACGCTATGGACATAACCAGGTGGATACCGAACACCTTTTGCTGGCCCTGCTGGAGCAGCCCGAGGGCGTGATACCGCAATTGCTGGAAAAGATGGGTGTGGACTTGAGCGTCATGCAGGCTCGCCTGGACAGCATCTTGCAAGCCAGCCCTCGCGCTGCCGTGTATGGTGGAGGCACGGGACAGGTCTTCATCACCCCGCGCATGAAGCGCGTCCTGGATCAGGCCAATCGCGAAGCCAGTCGCCTGCGGGATGAGTACATCTCCACCGAGCACATCTTCCTGGCCATTGCCAGTGAACGTAACACACCCGCAGCGCGCATCCTGAGCGACGCCGGGGTGACCAAAGACCGTATTTACGAGGCCATCAAGGAACTGAGAGGGGGCCAGCGCATCACCAGCCCCACCGCCGAGAGCCGCTACGGTGCCCTGGAGAAATACAGCCGGGACCTGACCCAACTGGCTCGCGAGGGCAAGTTGGACCCGGTTATCGGGCGCGATGCCGAAATCCTGCGCGTGATTCAAGTGCTCTCCCGGCGCACCAAGAACAATCCCGTCCTCATCGGCGAGGCGGGCGTGGGTAAGACAGCCATCGTCGAGGGCCTGGCGCAGAAGATCGCTGCCGATGATGTGCCCGAAATCCTCATGGGCCGCCGCGTGGCCTCCCTGGACCTGGGGGCCATGGTCGCCGGGGCACGTCTGCGCGGCGATTTCGAGGAGCGGCTGAAAGCGGCCATCGAGGAAATCCAGCGCTCTCAAGGCGAGATAATCCTCTTCATTGACGAGATTCACAACGTGGTGGGGGCCGGTTCCGCCTCCGGAGCCATGGACGCTTCCAGCCTGATGAAGCCGGCGCTGGCCCGAGGCGAGTTGCAGTGCATCGGCGCCACCACCCTGGACGAGTACCGTCGTTACATCGAACGTGACTCCGCCCTGGAGCGTCGTTTCGCTCCCATCTTCGTCGAAGAACCCAGTGTGGAGGAGACCATCGAGATGCTGCGCGGCCTGCGCGATCGTTACGAGGCCCATCACAAGGTCACCTTCACCGAGGAGGCTCTGGTCGCTGCCGCCCGGCTCTCCCATCGCTACGTCACCGACCGACACCTGCCGGACAAAGCGATTGACCTCATTGACGAGGCGGCGGCTAAGGTCCGCGTGGCCATCTACGAAATGCCGCCTGCGCTCAAAGCGAAGCGGAAAGAGATTCAGCGGCTCATGGCCGAAGAAGAAGCCGCCGGTGTGGCCCGAGATTACGAACGCGCAGCGGAGTTCAAAATCCAGCGCATCAAGCTGGAACAAGAATTCGAAGCCGAGCGGGAGGCCTGGCGACAAGAGAAGGGCCTGGATGAGATCGTGGATGAGAACGACATCGCCCAGGTCGTGGCCTCTTGGACGGGCATCCCGGTTTCGCAGATCATGGAAACGGAAGCGGAGAAACTGGTTCACATGGAAGAACGCCTGCACGAGCGCATCGTCGGTCAAGACGAGGCCATCGCAGCCGTCGCCAATGCTATCCGCCGTGCCCGGGCCGGGCTCAAGGACCCCAGGCGACCTATCGGCAGTTTCATCTTCCTGGGTTCCTCCGGAGTCGGCAAGACGGAGCTGGCCAAGGCCCTGGCCGAATTCCTCTTCGGCGACGAGGACGCCCTGATCACCGTGGACATGGGCGAGTACCAGGAGAGGCATACCGTATCGCGGCTGATCGGTGCGCCTCCGGGCTACGTGGGCTATGACGAAGGCGGACAACTCACCGAGGCAGTACGTCGGCGGCCTTACCGGGTGGTGCTCTTCGACGAGATCGAAAAAGCGCACCCCGAAGTGTGGAACTCACTGCTGCAAATTCTGGAAGAAGGCCGCTTGACCGACGGACAGGGGCACACTGTGGATTTCAGCAACACAGTGATCATCATGACCTCCAACATCGGCACCAAGTACGCCAGCAAAGGCGGCACCCTGGGCTTCATTCGCGGCCGGGAGGATGAGAGCGAGGATATGCGCGAAGCGCGGCGGCAGATCGAAGAGGGCCTGAAAAAGACCTTCCGCCCCGAGTTTCTGAACCGCATTGACGAGGTAATCATCTTCCACACTCT
>JACIWR010000464.1 GCA_014360845.1 Anaerolineae bacterium | reverse complement strand
GCCCCATGATGCTCGATGACCTGGGACTGATCCCCACCTTGAAGCGCTATGTGGAAAACTTCAGCGAGAAGAGCAACATCCCCACCAACCTCTCCATCTCCGGCAAAGAGCGGCGCATGCCCCTCTACACCGAGGTGACGGTGTTCCGGGTCGTGCAGGAACTGCTCAATAACGCCCGCCAGCACGCCCAACCCACCCGCATCCAGATCAATCTAGATATAGAGCCCAAATTGGTGCGTGCCGTGGTCGAAGACGACGGCATCGGCTTTGACGTGAATGAAGCTATGGCCTCCGCCCGCCAGCAGAAGACCCTGGGCATCGCCACCATGCAGGAAAGAGCGGAAATGCTGGGCGGCGAACTCACCTTCGAGAGCGCCGTGGGCCGAGGCACCAAAGCAATCCTGGAAATCCCCATCGAGTGACGCCGGAGGCGAACGCTGGTCCACCGCAGACCCAACAAGCTACTCAACAATTTTGACCGAGTATCGCTCCCCAGTGTAGAGCAGCGGAGTCGAAGGGGCATCCTGAGCGGAGCACAGCGAAGTCGAAGGGGCATCCTGAGCGGAGCGTAGCGGAGTCGAAGGGGCATCCAGAGCGGAGCGCAGCGGAGTCGAAGGGGCATCCTGAGCGGAGCGTAGCGGAGTCGAAGGATGCGGGACTCGGTCTTGCGCCATCCTTCGACTACGTGCGCCCCCTCGCTGCCGCTCCGGGGTGCACTCCGCTCAGGATGACTACTGCCCCGAACCCCGAATGTAGAGCAGCGGAGTCGGCAGGGTACAAGGGAGCGGCCTCACGGCCAAGAGAAAGAAAAAAACAGGGCTCCTGCAATGCAGGAGCCCTGTTCGCTTGGGTGGCCTACTGCGCCGTTACCTCCACCACCATCAACGCCCACGATTCGGGCGGATAGGTCTCGGATACACTCTCGGCGAAGACCAACTTCAGGGGACCGCCCATGTCCCCTGACAGGTCCTCACCATCGGCTGCGTAAGCCAGCAGGATGTCCGTACCCTGGCAGTCGGCGATATTGACTTTCACCGTGTAACCATCCGCCGCGACAAACTTGAGCGTGGTGGCCTCTTTACCCGGCTTCACCAGCTCCACCAGCCGACTGAGGGGAATACCCGTGTAAGTGAACTCCTGTCGCATCCAGGGATCGTAGGTCTTCAAGTCCTTGCCCTCCTTCTTAATCATATCCAGGTCAAACTGATACTCGTCGCCTACGTTGGACACCGTGATGTCCCCCTTGACGGTAAGCACCACCTCGCCCGTCGGCGCCGGGGGCTTCTGGGCACAAGCCGTCAAAACCAGCGCCAGAAGAGAGACCATTGCTAACACTAAAAGCACTTTCCTCATCTTTCGAATCTCCTTTCACTTTTGCGGTATCTTCTCAATAATTTGTGGTAGGGGCAGGTCTTACACCTGCCCGCCTGGGCGACCGCAAGGGTTCGCCCCTACATTTTGTATGAGTACACTTATTCCTGCTCTTGCCGCCGCTCGGTTATATCGGCATCAACAGTGGTTTTAGCGGCGTTCAAAGCCTCCTGCGCCGTGGCCGCCCCCAGCTCCACGGCCTCTACCGCCTTGCGAAGCTGCCCATCACTGGTACCGAGGGAGACGAAGACGGGAATAGCGTAGCTATATTGCAGCGCCTCAATGGGCACGCGGCGCAGAGGATTCTCCTCCAGATAACTGCGCAACTCCGGCCACTCCAGCGCGTCCTTGTAGATAGGCACATAGCCCGTATGCGTGGAGAGGTAAAGCGAGCTTTGGGGACTGACCATCCAGCTCACAAACTGCCAGGCCGCGTCGAGGATGGCCGGGTCCTCGTTCCGGAAGATGACCAGACTGGCTCCGCCGATGGGTTCCACCGGATCCTTGCCCGCGACGGACGGTAGCGGTGCAGCTCCCAACTGGAAAGCCGCCTGCTCCTGGAAACTGGGCAAGTTGGCGCTGGAAGCCAGGAGCATGCCCAATTTGCCGGCCAGGAAATCGCTCTTGGCCTCATTGTGTTGCGCCGGCGGCATAATCTTGTACTCGGTCACCCATTTGCCCCACAACTCCAGCATCTCTACCGCTTCGGGACTGTTATAAAGCACCTCCGTCTCATCCTCGTTGACAATCTGCGCCCCGTTCTCCAAGAACATAGCGCTCAGGTACCAGTGCGTGTCCCGGTGGGTATTGAAACCCCACTGATCAATCTCACCATTGCCGTCGGTATCCTGGGTCAACACCTGACCATACTCGATCACCTCCTCCCATGTTTGCGGCGGGTTATCCGGGTCCAGACCTGCTGCGGCGAACATATCGCGGTTGTAGTACAGGAGCGGCACGCTGTTGTTAAAAGGCATACTCCATATCCTGCCCCCGGCTGAGTTGTAAGCCCAAAAGGCCTCGCGGATCAGGGAGCGGTCAAAGCCCTTCGGCCCGTCGGTGAAATCGGTGATGGGCACAATGGCTCCCGTCTCCCCCAGGAGCGGGGCCGCGCCCAACTGAGCCACGTGGGGAAGCGTACGCTCAGCGTAGACGGCGCTCCACACCTTGCCCATTATCTCCGCGTACCCTCCCTGATAAGTAGCATTGACCTGAATATCCTCGTGGGTCCGATTGAACTCGGCCACCAACTCCTCGACCGCCTGCCCGCTACTGCCCCCCAGAGAATACCAGAATTCCAAAACGATGGGCTCGCCGGGAGCACGGGTCGGCGGCGGTGATGTAGGTCCCGCCTCACCGCGGCAGCCGGTAAACACGA
>JACIWR010000463.1 GCA_014360845.1 Anaerolineae bacterium | reverse complement strand
GGAAGTCCCGGCTGGCCACGCCGAAGTTGGGCGCCCAGGTCAGAGACAGGGCACCCAAGACCACCAGAGCAATCACACCCCAATCCAGGGCCGTGAGATCGCGCCAGCTCCATCGGCGGCTACTTACACCCCTTTCCTGCCCCAACCAGCGGTACACCGGCCAGGCAAAAACGCTCAGCCAGGTGAGTATTTCCACCAGGGAAAAGCGCTTGCCCAACAGCGCCTTTGGGCACAGGAAAAAGGGAATCGTCAGAGCAATCAGCGCCAGCCCCAGGTCCAGACGCAAAGCGACAAGCGCCCCCAACACCGCCAGAGCACTCAAACTGGTCAGTAACCCCGGAGCCCGGTAGAAAACCAGGGTCACCAGCAACATCGCGGCTATCTGGAACCATTCCGGCAGGGCGCGGTAGCTGACCGCCCCTGTTCGCACCCAATGACTCACTACGCGCATGAAACAGCGAGCATTGCCCCAGCGCGTCGGCCCGGAGGCCGCCTGCCACAACACGGCCAGCAGCAGGATCACTGCCCCAGCGCCGAGCACGGCCAGCAGCGAGTCCGTACCCCGCAAATCCGGTTCCTGATATACCCGCCAGCCCACCAGCGCCCACTGACCCCAACCGCCCACCGGCGTGATCTCGGCCAAATGCGGACCAGGGGACAAATGCCGCGCGACAGGAACCGAGACAGTCTCATGAAGCGGGTCGTGCAGCACGAGATACCCGGCCTGGGGACGTTCGGGGTCTACAGGAAGGGCGTTGGCCGGGACGCCGTCCACGGTCACGTAGAACAGGCCCCAGTAATCACCACGGCGCACGGTCAAATCCAGGGACGTACCCCAAAAGCGAATGCTCAGCCCGGCTTCCTCCGCAAACTGCCCGGCTCCCCAGGGTACATCGGCCCCGGTAGCAGAAAAGCGCCAGTCGCCCCGATACTCGCCCGCGGGATGCGTGGCCGGATAGACGCCGGGCCCGGCAACGACAGGGGCTGTGGCCTGAGCCTGTAGCGCCTGGTACACGGCGCGCGGTACACCATCCGCGCCGATCAGAGCAAATCCCCAGCGCGGATCGTCAACGGCGGCGTCCGGCTGGAAGGTGCTGACACACATCGCCCCCATCCAGGGCCACTGGTGCTGCGCGCGTTCCACGGCGGCGATGGTGTACGCCGCCTGCTCCTCCTCGCTCACCTGCCCCCAAATAGACGGCGCGCCCGACCAATCCGCCGGTAGCGCGTTCCACCCGAATTCCACCGCCCACAGGGGCAAATCGGCCCGCCCCGCCTCCACCAGCGCCTGACGCACCCAGGCCGCCCGCCCCCAGTTGAGCTGGTTCGCATCCGGGGGGGCGTCGGGGGCTTGGGAGAAGCCGTAAGGCTTAATGGCCACGACATCGAAGAACTCGTCGGCGTGCGCGGCCAACAGCGCCTGCAAAAACTCGACCTCGTTCAGGTTCAGGGGCCCCTTTTCCACAGTAGGGGCCAGACCGGCGGTCAAAATGACCGCTGTGGGGTCCACAGCGCGAATCTGTACCGCGCCCTCCCGCAAGAGACGGGCATAGGCCAGCGGGTCCACATAGGCATTGCCCCAATGATTGGTCAGATTAGGCTCATCCCAAATCTGATAGTAGTCCACCTGAGCCCCGTAGCGGGCGGCGAACTCTCGGGCAAAGGAGCCGAAATCCGCCACCTCGCGAGGAGGAGTGTGCGGGTTGTCCGTAGTGGCCGCCCGAGCCCAGGGGGGAGCTGTATCCAGCACGGCGATAAGGGTGAAATCGCGATCGGCGCAGGCCGCGATGATGCGATCAGCGCTTTCCCAGTGGAACTCACCCTGACGGGGCTCCAGCTCAGCCCAGGGGAACGTCTGGCGTACCCAGCGAAAACCGGCTGCCTCTATCTGATCCAGCGCCCGGGTCAGAGCCTCATCGTCATACTGGGCCAGCTCAGCGTTCACCCCCCAGGGGAGAACGTTGGCGTAGGGCGAGGTCAGGGGATGGGCGGCAGCGGCGTCCTGCACCGTCTGCACCCGCCGCAGCCAGAGCAATCCCATCGCGCCGACCACCGTCAGCAGCAACAGACCGGTCAGGGCCAGCCGGATTAACCCACGGGTCCGAAGGGTGTCGGGAACTGCTGTCTTGCTAGCTGTCATGGCAAAGAATCACTTCCACCGGCCCAGCGCGGCTGAGAGCACTGCCCGTCACCAGTAAGCTGGCGAATTTGCCCGTTGGACAAATCCACCAGATAAACATCACCGTTGTAGATCACCGCCAGTTGAGACGCATCCGGCGACCAGGCCATCTGTGGCACGCGCACACCGCTTTCCCCGGGTGCGGGGAAAATCGCGCGCCGATTGCTCCCATCGCGGTCCATGAGATACAAATCATAGCGGCTATCCTGAGAGCTGGCGGGATAACGGGCCTGACCATACACGATACTGCTTTCGACCACGGCCTGCGTCGTGGTGTAGATCGGCGACCAGCGGGGATTGGCCCACATCCCGGCCTCGGCCACCAGGCGTACATTGACCTCGCCCGCCACGTCCAGAGCCCACACATCGAAAACCTGACTGTCCTCCGGCACATCGCCCTCCAGGCGAGGATTGTGCAGAGAGCAAAGTATGAACCGGCCATCGGGCGACCAGGAGAGAGTCGGTGTCCACACCCACTCACTGTAGGTCCGAAAGGGCGGAAACTGTATCAGCGGGGTCAGCGCCTTGCCCTCCACGTCCACCACCCCCACCTCATCGGCCGTGGCGTAAGCCAGCCGCCGTCCATCGGGCGACCAGGCGAAAGT
>JACIWR010000462.1 GCA_014360845.1 Anaerolineae bacterium | reverse complement strand
CGACCCCTTGCGGTCGCCACGGCGGGCCGATTTGCCCGCTGGATCCGGCCACAAGGCGTAGCTATTTTCTCTTGAGAGTTTTTCGGGGCTTCAAAAGTGTAAACCTATTTCCTCCAGAAAATGAACCATCCCCTCACCCCTGTATCCAGCGCAACTGCTGCCAGCCAATGCTCAAGAAAGCCTTTAGCGTGCGCAGACTGTTCAGACCCTTCAGATAAGTCAGGATAGGGCCGGGACGCATGGCCCACTCCCGCATGGCCCGCCGCGCCGCCTTCTCCAACTGCTCCGTCGAGAGATGGGGATATTCCAACACAGTGTGCTCGTCCATGTCGAAATCCTCCCAGCGCTCCATACGCAGCCAACCGTTAGCCACCGCCTCGTCGTAGAGGTCCGTGCCGGGATAGGGCACGGCGATGTGGAACAGGGCCAGGTCCAGAGGCAGGCGCTTGGCCAGGCGGATGGTCTCTTCGATGGTCTCCTCGGTCTCGCCGGGCAGGCCGATGATGAAGTAGCCCCAGTTGCCGATGCCCGCTTCCTTGCTCCAACGCAGGGCCCGCTCAATTTTTTCGACGGTAATCCCCTTGCGCGCGCGGCGAAGCACGGCCTGCGAGCCCGACTCAATACCCCACGAGATCATCCAACAGCCGGATTTCTTCATCCAGCCCAGCATCTCGGGGTCCACCATGTCCACGCGGGAGTTACACGTCCAGCGGATTTTGAGCCCCTCTTCTATGATGCGCTTAGACAAAGCGATGACCAGGTCGCGGTCGTAGGTGAAAAGGTCGGCCTCGAAGTGGATGTTGTGCACGCCCAGCTCGCCCAGCATTTTAATCTCGGCGATAATGTGCTCCACCGAGCGGGTACGCACAGTATGCTTCCACATCACTTTCTGAATGCAGAAACGGCAGCGCGCCGGACAACCCCGGTTGACCAGTACAAAAGCGTACGGCCCCTTAATCATCGGGATGCGATACTTATCCAGGGGCAGCAGGTCATGACGTGGCAGGGGTAAAACGTCCAAATCGGGAATGAGGGGGCGATCTTCGTTGATCACGATCTCGCCATTGCGCCGGAAGGCCAGCCCCTGCACTTTGGACAGGTCACCGCCAGCCTCGCAAGTGTCCACCAACTCGCGCAAGGTGAACTCCGGCTCGCCGCGGATGACGTAGTCCAGGGTGGGGAAAGCTTCCATCGTCTCCCTGGTCAACGGGGTGACGTGAGTGCCGATGGCGATGGTGCGCACGCCCAACGAACGGGCCAGGAAAGTGCCGTACATGTCGTTGGTCAGCGTAGGCGCGGTGGCATGGGTGACCATGTAACGGGGACGATGTTCCTCCAAATAGGCGCGAAAGTCCGGCCACCGCATCTCCAGGGCCACACAGTCCAACACGTCCACGCTGTAGCGGTCATCCAACATGGCCGCCAGTTGCGCCAAGGCTGTCTGAGGCCAGACCATCTTCTCGCGGGAACGCCGCCCCACGCGACAGATGTCGCGGATGAACACCTCCCCATCGGGGGAGGGTGGATTAACAAACAACACGTCCAACTTTGAATCTCTCGATTCCATACGCCTCCTCGTAAACTGGCAACGGAGAGGGGCGAACCCTTGCGGTCGCCCAGGGGGCAGGTACAAGACCTGCCCTTATCCAAACCAGACCTGTTCCTGCCCTACCCGGATGACTTTCTCCCGCAGCGCGCCGGACATGATTTTTTCCGCGGCCTGATAACCGGTCTCCATGGCGTGATCCATGTTGAAGTAACGGAACAACCCCTGGCGACCAATGGTCAGCAGGTTCTCGAAGTTGTGCAAGTAACCGGTAAGCCGGTTCAACTTCTCCTCGAAGTCCAGATCATACGTCGGATAGGCATTGGTCATCCGGCGGGTGAAATAGCCCAGGATCTCCTCGCGGCGGATGAGGCCGGCCTGCTCCAGACCATATACTGAGCGCTCAAAGAGTTCGCTGTTGGAAGCAGTCCACAAGCGGTCACCCTGGTCACAAGTGATCTCCACGCACAATGAGGTCTGTCCCTCCGGCACGGTGTCCTCGCTGAAATTCCGCATCTCCGAGACGCGGTTGAAGATGTCCTCCGGGGCCGGGAAGTAAATCCAATGATCGTCGGTGACCGCAGGCTTATCCAGCATGATGTAGAGGAAGACCATGGCGCGATACTTGAGGCGGTCCGCAGCGTCCAAGACGGCCGTCGGCGCGACGGGCTGCATCCCACGCACCAAATCGTTGATGGGTATGCTGGAGACCACGTAATCCGCCGGCAGGCGGTGCAGTTCACCTTCATGGAGATACACCACCGACCGCGCCCGACCCTCGGAGTGCTCCACGGCTACCACCCGACTATTGAGATGAATACGCCCTCCATGAGCGCGAATTTCCTCGGCCAGACGCTCGGAGATGGAGCCGATGCCGCGGCGAGGATAGTGGAAATCTATCAGGTACGGCGAGTGCTCAAATTCATCGGGGGGACGGCTGTTGATGCCCAGAGTGTGCTTGATGAGGTCCCACAGGTCCACCACCGCCACGCGCTGAGCCGCCCAACTGGAGGAAAGTTGCGTGGGATCGCTGCCCCACACCTTGGCCGTGTAAGGGCCGAAGTAAATATCGTACAAGCGTCGCCCGAAGCGGTTGACCACCCAGGTCTCAAAGGAATCATCTATCCTCGGCGCGATGCGCCCGCGTACCCAGGTAAGGAGAAAATCGAAAAAGCAGAGCACGGCTACAGTGGGGGGCAGGTTACGGAGCAAGTTAGACCCGGTGAGGGGATAATCGAAGT
>JACIWR010000461.1 GCA_014360845.1 Anaerolineae bacterium | reverse complement strand
CCCAGGTAGGCGGGATGGCCCGGCGGGCCACCAAAGTCAAAGAAGAACGCTCTGCTTCCCCTTATGTGCTTCTGCTCGATGCCGGTAACTCCATCCACGGAGACGAGTACCTGACGCAGCGTACCCAGGGCGCGGTCGCCATCGCAGCCATGAATCTGCTGAACTACGATGCCATGGCCTTGGGCGCGGGCGATTTCCAACTGGGGCTGGAAACATTGCGCGCTCGCATAGCCGAGGCGAAGTTCCCCATCCTCTCGGCTAACGTGTTCGTTTCTGAGACGAATCAGCCGTTTGTCACCCCCTACATCATCAAGGATATAGGGGGCTACCGCGTTGCTATCTTCGGCCTGACGGATGTTGAGAACGTCGCCACCGTACTCGACGAGGATGCGCAAGAGTTCAAGCTGCTGGATCCGGTGGAAACGGCGCAGCAGCTCGCGGCGGCACTGCGTCCCCAGGCCGATTTGATTATCGCCCTCTCCCATCTGGGCACGACCCGCAACCATCAACTGGCGGACACCGTACCCGGCATTGACGTCATAGTGGGCGGATTGGTGAGGTATCGAAGCGAGGAGCCGTGGCGCAGCAAGGTCAACGGCACCCTGCTCGTCGAGGCGGACGTCCCCAGCACCGGGCATGCAGGGCGACGTATCGGGGTGCTGCGTTTGCAACTTGAGGGAGGAGGAATCGCCGACTACCACTGGACCAATGTGGCCCTCGGCCCAGAGTACGCCGACGATCCGGAGATGAGCGCCCTCTTGGAGCGTTACGAGGCTCTGGAGGGGGAGTAACCGCCGGCCCCCGCTTCCCTGATCTCGCGGGGTTGGACTCCGCAAGCCCACAAGAAGCCCCCGCCAGCGGCGGGGGAGCTGTCACCGCCGCACTAAGTGGGCAAGCGGTCACTTCCTGATCTCGCGGGGTTGGACTCCGCGAGCCTCAGCGGTGCGTCCCGCAGTACAACTGCGGGACAGCGAAAGCGGGCAGGGCAGACCCGTAGGTCGGGCCCGTGGCCCGACACAGAGGCGGCGAGGCATGGCCCCGCCCTACTGAAGGGGCTTCGCCCTCCCAGCGCGGCTTGGGGTTAACTGCACAGCTTGAAATATTTGTCACGGGATTGGAAAACTGGTATAATAATCGCACTT
This sequence comes from Anaerolineae bacterium, assembly GCA_014360845.1. Taxonomy (GTDB): domain Bacteria; phylum Chloroflexota; class Anaerolineae; order JACIWR01; family JACIWR01; genus JACIWR01. The sequence continues at coordinate 1,659 of JACIWR010000461.1, read as the reverse complement.
ATTCAAACCGGTGGGTTTGAAGCTATCTGTTGCGAGTGTTGTAATAATGAGGAGGAATCGGAGGGTGTTTCAGAGAAGGACGCAATCGAAAACCTTCTGGGAGACAGAATTCACGGTTGACGAGAGTGATCTTGAGCACTTGTACAACTTGTTTCTAGAAGACGAGTCGCCCCGTACTATTCAAGAGCTGACCCTGGCCCTGATCGAGGGCCGTTGCCGTCGTGAGGAAGCCGCCCTGCGACGCGAGCTGGCACGAGGTACACTCTACCAGCCGCGGAACAGCTATTCCCTGGGGGAGCAAATCGTCTTCCCGGCTCTGAACTTTGCCGTGGGCACCGTCGTCGGCGAGCGCGAGGGTCACAACCCCGAATACGGTGACTTCAAAGTGATCCGCGTGCGCCTGGAGGGCGAGGAAACCGAGCGCGAATTTGCCGCCGAGTTGGACCAGCCCCACCGTTTGAACCTGGCCCCAGAGGCAGAAAACCAACAGGCATCCGCCAAGGAGCTGTACCAACGCTACGGGTCCATCGTCCAACAGAAACTGCTCGATTACCTGTCCACCGAGACGGAATTCGCGCACTTCGATGACCGCTGGCTGCCCAAGATGACCCTGGTCCAGGTGCACGTAGGACATCTTAACATAGCAGAAGCAGTCCTGGACGTAAACAACCAACCCATGTCTCCCGAAGAACTGCTGCCCCAGTTGGATTTGCCCACCGATGCCAATCCCGAAGCGCGTCTGTTCTCGCTGAATTACGCCCTCTCCCAAGATACCCGCTTCGATAACGTGGGATACGGAGACAAAGTGCTGTGGTACTTACGACGCCTGGAACCGCCAGAGGTGATTTACCCACCTCGACGTTTGCTGTACACCCCCCAGCCTTACGACCGCAGCGGATTGCTCGAAGACCTGCTGCAATTGGAGCGGGAGATTGACGACGAGTACACCGCTCTTATCGCCCCACCGGCCCTGACCGAGGATAGCGTCATTGTCACCATAAACTATCCCCACCGACGGGTGGGCACACTGCCATTGATGGTACGCACGCGCCCCTTTTTCCCGCAAGGCGACACGCAACATACCCGCATCACCTTCGTAGACCGCAGCACGGGCAAAGAGATGCCCGGTTGGGTGGTGCATCAACATAAATACGTGTATGGTCTGGAGGAGTGGTACGAGACGCACAACATCCCCACCGGCGGGTACATCAAGTTGGAGCGCACCGATGACCCCTTAGTGGTAATGATTGACTACCTGCCACGACGGATGAGACGGGAGTGGGTGCGTGTGGCCAGCGTGGAAGAAGGGCGGCTGGTTTTTGAGATGCGCAAAGCGCCCATCGCCTGCGAATACGATGAGTTGATGCTGGTGGGTGAGGTGGATGCAGCCCGTGTGGATGAGCTGTGGCTCCGGGTTGAGGAAGAAAGCAAATCTCTCTTCGACGTGATGTGCGATGTATTCCCGGAGATCGCCAAACTCAGCCCCCAGGGCACGGTTCACGCCAAGACCCTCTACTCGGCGGTGAATATCCTGCGCCGCTGCCCGCCCGGTCCGATTTTCGCCGAGCTGGTCCGACATTCCTGCTTCCAGTCAGTGGGGGGCGGATATTGGACCTACGATGAAAGTCTGCGGGGAGAGGAACGCCGACTGAGTATGGT
>JACIWR010000460.1 GCA_014360845.1 Anaerolineae bacterium | reverse complement strand
CCCTGGATGGTCGGTAGTCAGTTACACCCGGAGTTCAAGTCGCGCCCCAATCGCCCTCATCCTCTGTTCAGCGGCTTCCTGAAGGCGGCCAAGGAGCGAGCTGAGGCCGGGGTCTCGATGCCGGTGGCGGCCGAGGTGCAGCAGTAGTAGCCCGGAGGGCAAGCGCAATCACAAGACACACGCCGCAAGGAGAGAGGTCATGGCGGGCGAGACCATTCTGGTGGTAGATGATGAGCAAAACATACGCGAACTGGCGCGCATGTATCTGGAGCAGGAAGGGTATCAGGTGGTGGTGGCGCGCGATGGAGCCGAGGCGCTGCGCCAGATTCAAGCTCTGCGGCCAGCCTTAGTCGTCCTGGACCTCATGCTACCGGAGGTTGATGGATGGGAGGTGTGTCGTCGGGTGCGGGCCTCATCCGATTTGCCCATTCTGATGTTGACCGCCCGCGACGATGATGTAGACAAGATCGTGGGGCTGGAAATAGGTGCCGATGATTACATGACGAAGCCTTTTAACCCCCGTGAGTTGGTGGCGCGCGTGCGGGCCATCTTGCGGCGTGTCACCAGCAGAGTGGAACGGTCCCACCCCATACACGTGGGCGATCTGGTCATTGATCCCGACCGTCGCGAGGTGAGGGTAAATGGGGAACCGATAGCTCTACGCACGAAGGAGTTCGACCTGCTGCTGACTATGGCCGAGCATCGCGGCATCGTCCTCAGCCGCGAACAGCTTTTGGAGCTGGTGTGGGGCTTCGATTTTCTGGGGCAGACGCGTACTGTGGACGTGCACATCGCCCACTTGCGGGACAAGCTGGCCGGTAGCAAGGTCACTATCGAGACGGTGTGGGGCGTGGGCTACAAGCTGGTAGCCGATTAGCGGAGACCTCGAAGCAAAAGTTGCGACCTTTGCAATTAGTGAAACGAGTCTAGAACCGGTAAGGCGGGGCCACGCCCCGCCGCATCCGCGTCGGACCGCGGACCCGACCTACTTGGGGCGCTCTGCGCCAGGTGTCGGCCTGCGCCGACCTCTCTCTTTTGCGCGACAATGGCATTGTTGGCGAAGGCCGACATTCAGCCAAAGGTCCTATAGGGTGATTTTCAATCACTGCTGAACAGCTACGTTGCTCAACCCACCGGACGCTGGTCGCGAATCGGCTATTGGGCCGAAGTTCATGAGTAGATTGGAGCCAATATGCTGCGCAGCCTGCCTTCACGGTTGATCGCTTCGTATGCATTTCTGATCTTCGTCTGCCTGACCGTCGTGGTCATCGTCTTGGGCATCTCGATGTTGCAGCGGGCTGCCTACGCCCGTCTGCGGGCGGCGGTGATACCCACCACCTTTTTCGTGCGCAGTCTTCACCAGCGGGGCTTCTCGCCGCAAGAGATCGTTCAGCGTCTGGAGGAGCAGGCGCAGGCCCAAGGCCTCGACGTCTTGCTCATTTCGCGCCAGGGAGAGGTATTGGCGGCTACGGATGATTCATGGCGTGGGCAGCGGGTGCCCCTGCGCAAGATCACCGTCTCCAGAGAGCAGAACATCGTTGAGGGGCGGCTTGTTTCCCCCCAGGGCTCGCGTCTTTATTTCGTCGCCAGGCCATTGACAACATTGACGGCCGGACAAGAGCAGCAAGGGGAAGCCACTCCCGCAGCGGTGGCCCTGGTCACTCCTCTCTGGCAGGGGATACGCCTTGTCGTGGGCGATTTGCTCTTCAGCCTCGCCGTGGCCAGCCTGGTGGCCGCGATAGTCTCTCTGATTTCGGCTATCCTCATTGCTCGCTCTATTTCGCGACCTTTGCAAAGGATCTCCGCCGCCACCGAAGAGATTGCCCGGGGCAATTACGACCTGACCCTCAATATCGCTTCTCCCAGCGAGGTGAGGCGTCTGGCGCAGAGCTTCAACAGCATGGCGCGGCAGGTGAAGGCCTCTCGCCAGGCCCAACGCGACTTCGTGAGCAACGTTTCCCACGAACTGAAGACCCCCCTCACCTCCATCCAGGGCTACTCCCAGGCCATTCTCGATGGCACTGCCCGCGGCGATGAGGCCGTGCGACGAGCGGTGGGTATCATCCATGACGAGGCGGGCCGTATGCGCCGTTTGGTGGAGGAGCTCCTGGACCTGGCGCGCATCGAGTCGGGGCAGATAGTCATGGCCCAGGAGCCCGTGGACCTGGGCCGCGTGCTCCAGGATTGTGTGGAGAAAATGACTCTCCGGGCGCAGGAGTCCGACGTCGCGCTGGCGCTGAACGCCCCTGCTTTACCGTCCGTGATCGGTGACGGCGATCGCCTGGCCCAGGTGGTCACCAATCTGCTGGATAATGCCCTCAAGCATACCCCCGCGGGAGGGCGCGTCACTGTGGGGGCGGAAGAGGTCCGCGAGGTTCAGGCTTTGCAGGCGATAGATCCGTCATTGGTCTCGGCGGTCGCGTTGCCGGCCGTGGTGGTGACCGTGAGCGACACCGGGTGTGGTATCCCTCCCGATGAATTACCCCGCATTTTCGAGCGTTTCTATCAGGTGGATAAATCGCGGGCCAAGGGCAAGAGCGGAGTCGGGTTGGGACTGGCCATCGCCCAGGAAATCGTTGCCGCGCACGGCGGGCAAATCACTGTCCAGAGCGTGGTTGGTGTGGGCAGCAAGTTCATCATAGCGCTGCCGTTAAAAGGCCGAGAAGGGAGGGAAAGGCAGGCAGAACGATGACGACAGAAGAGCTTTCGCCGGACATGATGACAAACATTGTGCATCGGGCCTTTCCGGAGGCCGAAATTGAAGAGTGTAAGCCCTTCGCCGGGGAACACCAGAACCTCAACTACGATTTGCGGCTCCGCAATCCGACCAT
>JACIWR010000046.1 GCA_014360845.1 Anaerolineae bacterium | reverse complement strand
ATCCAGAACCATCCCTACTACGGTGTTTTCCTGGAGCAACTCAAGACAGCTAAAGCTCGCACACCGCACCCTGCCTGGACGAAGATGGATGAAATCATCACCAACGCCGGGCAAGCCATCCTGCGCGAAGAGAAGACAGTCCAGCAGGCATTGGACGAAGCTGCCGCCGAGATTGACGCTCTACTGGCAAGCCAATAGTTCTTCTGTCTCTCAGAGACAAGGGGCGAGGGGCCAGGCTGACCAAGTTTGGCCCCTCCCCGTTGATCGCTTGAATCAAGCAGAGGTGCAGCTTTAATGAAGACCACGAACTCCCTCGGCCCAGGCAGAGAAGAAACGTGTAGAAAGAGAGGCCGCCGGCATCGGCGCGTGAGCCTGACCCCATATCTGTTCTTGTTGCCGGGGATGCTGCTGTTTCTGGCGTGGACGGCCTACCCGCTGCTCAAGGCGTTTCAAATCAGTCTGTATGACTGGAATCCTATTCCTGGGCAAGTGAGTCCTTTCGTTGGCACAGCTAATTACACCCGCGCCTTCGACGATCCTGTCTTTTGGCTGGCGCTGCGCAACACGCTGATGTATACCATCGTGACGGTTGCGGGCCAGATGATCCTTGGACTGACCGTAGCCTTGCTGGTGGACCGGGTCGTGTTTGGGCGAACCGTCTTTCGCACCATCTACTATATGCCAGTCATAACCTCATGGGTAGTTGTCTCCATTCTGTTTAAATACCTGTTCAACTCCAGCCCGGCAGGATTGGTCAACTATCTTCTGGTAGATGTGCTCCACATTTTGCCCGACTATGTGCAGTGGCTAAGCAATGCCAACACCTCGTGGATAGCCATTATGAGTCTGGGTATCTGGAAGGGCATCGGCTGGAATATGGTCATTTTCCTGGCTGCTCTCCAGAGCATTCCCACTGAACTCTACGAGGTTGCAGCCATTGACGGAGCGAATGGCTGGCAAAGGCTGTGGAGAATCACGTTGCCACTTATCCGTCCGACCATTGTGTTTGTCCTGGTTATGTTAGTGATCGGCGGTTTTCAAGCATTTATTTCTATCTATCTGATCACAGGCGGTGGGCCGATGCAACGCACCGAGGTTTTGCTCAGCTATATGTATAACCAGGGCTTCAAGTACCTGGATTTCGGCTATGGTGCGGCACTCTCCTACTTGCTGGCCACCCTGATATTCGGTATCAATTTTATCCAGATGCGTTTCTTGCAACGGCGGATCGAGTATTAGTCCTTTCCAAGTGAGATCCTTGCTCGTTGGGCAAGAATTTCATCACAAAGGACACGAAGGACTCCAAGGACAAAAAGGAGAAAAACCTAATCCCCTTCGTGCTCTTTGTGTCCTTTGTGGTAAGGCTTTTTGGCTTCGGCTAGGCCGGATTAGGAGGCAGAGAGTATGCGCTACCGCATTCAGCGACAGTTGGGACAGATGTTGCTCGTTCTGGTTCTCAGCATAGGGGCTGTATTCGTAGTATTGCCCTTTACCTACATGATTTCCACTTCCTTGAAAGGCCAGGTGTACGTTTTCGAATTTCCTCCGCGTTTTATTCCTTCTCATGCGACCTTGAACAACTTCGCCTCTGCCTGGCGTTCTAACAATTTTGGGCGCTACTTTCTCAATAGCTTGCTGGTCGCGCTGGTCACCACAGCGCTGGAGCTCTTTCTCTCTTCCACAGTCGCTTACGCTTTTGCACGCTTCGAATTCCCTGGCAAGAATGTGTTGTATTATACTCTGTTAGCCACCCTGATGGTACCGAGCATGATGCTAATCATTCCCCAGTTTATGCTGGCCTCCAGACTCAAACTGCTGAATTCGTTGACCGGTTTGATTTTGGTGTATACGGCGGGAGGTATTGCTTTTAACACTTTTCTCCTGCGCGGTTTCTTTGAACAACTGCCCCGCGAATTGGAGGAGGCGGCCTTGATTGACGGGGGCACCCATCTCACCATTTTCCTCCGCATTTTGTTGCCCCTATCCACGCCAGCCCTGGCGACCGTTGCTATCTTCACGTTCCTGGGAGCCTGGGACGAGTACGTATGGGCATTGACGACGATCAACGAACCACTGAAGCGCACGTTGCCCATCGCTATCGCTAATTTTCACGGCGCGCATGCCTCCGACTGGGGACTGGTCTTCGCCGGTTCGCTGATTGCCGTTATCCCCGTACTGACAGTTTTCGTACTTTTACAGAAGTTTTTCATCAAGGGACTTACCGCGGGGGCGATCAAAGGATGAAACACCGCAAGTGTCACTGCCCGAGTGTGTGCTTGTGGGTGGGGGTCTCGCTACTTCTCGCGAGTTGTACAGGAAATGCATCGCCGTCGTGTTCTCCCACACCAACTATGGAGAAATTGCCCATGAACAGTGTAGAGATTGCCACGTTCTATCCCGACAAGGCTACCTATAAGCCTGGCGAAACTGTCGAATTCTTGATAACGCTTGCCAACGTGATGACACAACCGATCAGCGTTGACACAGTGGTTTCGGTGAAGCACCTCAGGGAAGAAGTGGCGCAGTTAGCCCAGTCAGTAGACTTGTCGCCCGGCACCCAGCAAACCTTGCGACTGTCCTGGTGCCCGCCGGGGGATGCGCCTAAGGGCTATGGCGTTGATCTGTCCGTGCGAGATAAGAGTGGTCAGACAGTGGCAGTCGGCCATACAGCTTTAGATGTATTAGAGCACTGGACACAAGCCCCTCGCTACGGCTTCCTCACTGACTTCGCGCCCCGCCGCGCTGATGCGGATGAGACGATGGCCTGGTTAGTCCGCTATCACATCAACGGGTTGCAGCTCTACGACTGGATGTACCGCCACGATGAGTATCTGACGAACCAGGAACCTTATCACGATCCACTAGGGCGCACACTCTCACGCCGGACTGTTGAGGCGCTGATTGATGCTGCACATGCACGCAATATCGCGGCCATGCCCTACACAGCGATCTACGGAGCTTCGATACCTTTCTTTGAACAACACCGCGATTGGGCTCTCTACAAAGCCGATGGCAGTCCTCACCTGTTCGGTGACAACTTTCTGGCGATTATGAACCCCGACCCAACATCACCCTGGACTGCGCATTTAATGCGTCAATTTACCACTATCCTGGAGCAGACTGATTTCGACGGCATCCACCTAGACCAGTATGGCGATCCCAAGATTGCCTATGATGCCACCGGGAAGCAGGTGGATTTAGCTCAAGCCATTCCCGGCTTCATCAATCTGGTCCAGGAAACGGCAACCGCGACCCGGCCTGACGCCGTCGTAGTTTTTAACTGTGTGAACAACTGGCCCATCGAGACCGTCGCCCCCACGCGACAGAATTTTGTCTATATCGAGGTCTGGCCGCCGCACACTTTGTATAAAGACCTCCATACTTTGATTGTCGAAGCCCAAGCACTAAGCGGCGGCAAACCGGTGGTGCTGGCAGCTTACATTGACCCGCTCCGCGCTCGCAATGTCCGCCTGGCCGACGCGGTGATCTTCGCCAGTGGGGGCTATCACATCGAGTTGGGCGAACAAAATGGAATGCTGGCCGATGCTTATTTCCCCCAATACAAGCCAATGAATAATGAACTCGCGGAGGTGATGCGTCGTTACTATGACTTCGCCGTGCGCTACGAAAACGTCCTCGCTTTAGACACGCACGATGCCACTGCAGCCTATCAGGGGAAAGTGATCGTCGAGGGCATAAACAGCGATGCCGAGCGAGCCTATAACAAGATATGGCCCATTGTGCGTGAAAAAGGGGATGAATTCATTGCCCTCAACTTAATCAATCTGCTCGAATTGGGATCGCCAGAGTGGAACGGGTTGCTTTTGACCGACCCTCCATTGCAAGAGAACCTGCAAGTGCGTCTTTACACCGAGCGTCCAGTGAGCCACGTCTGGTGGGCCACGCCTGATGACGATAACCCAGCAAGCCAGGTGCTGGACTTCAGCAGGGGGAGAGACGGCAAAGGCGAATATATAGCTTTTCAAGTGCCTTCGCTGGCCTATTGGGACCTGATCGTGCTGGACTGTGGTGTATCCGAAAAGAGTCGCTGAGCACACGCAGAGAAAAACACGGAATCCCGACGGTAAGATAAACAGTGCTTTTGCAGATTTCACGATTGAGTGGTTTACCTGCTGTCAACGCATGGGGAACGAATAAACGAATGCAGACGGCGAGATTCGTTTATTCGTTGCGTATTCGCTGACAGATTTTTAGGAACGCACGGCCGGCCTATCTTGTCCAATCTGCAAAAATATTGATAGACTTATCGGTTTGTGGCGAAGCCCTGCAAGACCAATTTACTTCCAAGGACAAACCCATGCCTGACCTTTATCAACATAGCATTGAAGTCATAATGGCCCATCAGGCCGCCAGCGGCGGATACCTGGCCAGCCCCACTTTTGCTGACTATCGTTACTGCTGGTTCCGAGACGGAGCCTATACCGCCTATGCGATGGACCTGGCCGGATGCCATGAAAGTGCCCACCGCTTCCACGACTGGTGTGCCCGAGTCGTCAACCGGAGACAGGCAGCAGTAGAACGGGCCATCGCCAAGGCGAAGCGGGGCGAAGCGCTGTCGGAATCAGACTATCTCCACACGCGCTACACACTGGATGGCCACGAAAGTGATGACGAAACCTGGCCCAATTTTCAGCTTGACGGGTTAGGGACTTGGTTGTGGGCCTTAGTGCAGCACGCCCAACTGGCCGGTTTAGAGGCCCTGCCGCTCACCTGGAGAGAAGCCACCCTCCTGACGGCCCGTTACCTGGCCGCTCTCTGGCAACATCCCTGTTTCGACTGTTGGGAGGAATTTGGGGATAGAGTTCACCCTTACACTCTGGCCACCATCTACGGGGGTCTGCGCGCTCTGACCTCCCTGGGTCTGGAAGGTGAATGGCGATCGGTGCCGCCCCTCATCCGCGCCCACGTGCTCGAGCGGGGAGTGCACAACGGCTGGCTGGTCAAATCTATCGGGAACCCGGCCGTGGATGCCAGTCTGATAGGCGTGGCCACTCCCTATCGCCTGCTGGCCATAGACGATCCTCTGATGCAGGCGACAGTGACCAGGATCGAGACCGAGCTGCGCCGCGAGGGAGGTGGTGTACACCGCTACGCGACAGACACTTACTACGGCGGCGGTGAGTGGGTGCTGCTCACTGCCTGGTTAGGCTGGTATTACGCTGAAATGGGAGAAATCGAAAAGGCCAGGGAGATGCTGGCCTGGGTTGAGGCCCAAGCTGACGCCCAGGGAAATCTGCCAGAACAAGTGCCTCGCACCCTCACCGCCCCGCGCTACCTGGAGATATGGCGGCAGCAGCGAGGCGAGATCGCTAACCCGCTCCTGTGGTCACATGCCAAGTACATCATCTTGTGGCATTTTCTCCACTTGCCGGGTTCATGATGCATGTGGGTGAGATACGCCCAGGGCAGGGTAAAAGTGCGATGCACTCCTACATAAAAAACGAAGGCGCGACGCATTTTGGGAGTGCGTCGCGCCTTGCGGCTCAGGCCACTCTCTCTTTCTGGAGCAGAGTGACCAGTGCATATTCCCGTTCCCTTAACGCTTCCTCCAGGGGCTGCACGTTAAACGTAGGCCCCAGTTCCACGTGGTCCGGCACGGGCACCGGCAGTTGATAAGCTCGCCAAAACAGTCTATCCGCGCAGGAGAATATAGCCAGACCGGCAGCATACTTTATCCCGTTGGTCTGCAAGTATACCTTTATCAGGTCCAGGTCCTCGCGCAAAGCCGCATCTGTACCATTCCCATTGAGATACGGCGCTATACATCTCCGGAAAGTCTCGTAAGCTTGTCGCTTTTTCTCCGGTGTGTCCAATCGTAGATACACACTCAAAGCCAGGCTGCCTCGCCCATCAAACTCCCGCAACGTTTTCAACTCTTTCTCAGAAATCACCTTTGACCTCCTCAACACGTGATCCTAAATACAAACCAAACAGGCCAGCCCCACAGTCCGTAGGTTTGGCCTGTATCTTCCTTCACAAATTCACCCGCCATCCTCTCACCATGCGCGTAGAGAGATCGGGTAGCGCCATGCCAAGATAATGTGGGGCGGATCGGGTGAGTGCGTGAATAGGCTATAGTTTGAAACAAGGCGAACTCCGTTGTTCTCCTGTCTGCCGAAAAGCTTTGTATTCTCTCACAAGAAGACGAAGAGTGAGGCCATTCTCACCGTCCGTTTCTCTTGCAATATCAGTATAACATAGTTCTAAAGAGCTGTCAAGCTTTTTTCGTTCAGAATTCTCAACGCTTTCTCCATCCTATTGAGAGCCTCCAGCAACGTGGAACGCGGACAGCCAAAGTTTAAGCGCACAAAACCCTCACCACCGCGACCAAAAGTCGCACCGTCGTTCAAAGCGACTTTAGCCTCGCGCAGAAAGAACTCGTGGGGATTGCCCGGAATGCCCGCTTGGCGACAATCCAGCCAGCCCAAATAGGTGCCCTCCGGGCTGACCATGGTGATACCCGGCAAGCGCTCATGCACATACTGGAGGAGAAAATCCCGGTTAGCTTCCAGATAGCGCAATACTTCCTCCAGCCACGGTTGCCCGTCGCGGTAGGCGGCCAGGGCAGCGGTGTAGCCCAAGACGTTCACCCCACCGACCAGGCCCGCCCGCGCCGCGTTGAACTTCTCCCGCAATTCGGCGTTCTCGATGATGGCCACAGAGCATTTGAGACCGGCTATGTTGTAAGTCTTGCTGGGGGCCATCAAGGTGATGGTCCGCTCACCTATCTCCGGGGCCAGGGAAGCGATGGGGATATGTTGATGTCCCTCGAACACCAGGTCGCAGTGGATCTCATCGGAACAGATGACCACGTCATGCCGCAAGCAGATCTCGGCCATGCGCTCCAATTCCTCCCGGCGGAAGACGCGCCCCACGGGATTGTGAGGGTTGCAGAGGATAAAGACGCGAGTGCGCTCGGTAATGGTATCCTCGAAGAGATCGAAATCTATCTCATAGTACCCATCCGCGCGGCGGGTTAACTCCATCTCGTCGCAACTCAATCCGGCATTGGCCGGGGCGCGCAAGATGGGCGGGTAGACCGGTGTCTGCACCAGCACCCCATCTCCGGGCGAGGTCACGGCTCGACAGGCCAGGTTGAAGCCGGGCACGACGCCGGGCAGGAACACGAGCGCTTCCGGCGAGACCCGCCACCGGTACAGGCTGTAGAGGCGCTCCACCACAATCTCGCACAGCTCCGGCATGATCAAGCCATAACCGAAGACACCATGCTCCACCCGCCGGCGCAAGGCCCGGATGACGGGCTCCGGTGACTGGAAATCCATGTCCGCCACCCACAGGGGTAACACATCATCACCGTATAAACGCCACTTCAGGCTCTCGGACTGACTTCTGTCAATGAACTGGTCAAAGTTGTACGCCATGATCTCCTTCCTTGAGTCTTCCATATAGCTACCCGACAGTTTTGACCGAGCATCGCTGCGCAGGGTACAAGGGAGCGGCCTCACGGTCAGGAGAAGGCATCCTGAGCGGAGCGCAGCGGAGTCGAAGGGGCATCCTGAGCGGAGCACAGCGGAGTCGAAGGATGCGGGACTTGTGCTTTCCTCATCCTTCGACTACGTTCGTCCCTCCGCCGCCGCTTCGGGACTCACTCCGCTCAGGATGATTCGACTACGTTCGTCCCTCCGCCGCCGCTTCGGGACTCACTCCGCTCAGGATGACTACTGCTCCAGTAGGTCGGGCCCATGCCCCGCTGCATTGAAACACGTACTTAATTGCACAGGTAGATATTACCCCTGGCTCATCTCCGCCAATTGAAGGGCCAACTGCTCGATGTACTGCCGATTCTCCAACTTCTCCCGCCAGGTTTGGGGAATGGCTTCGATGCCCAGGTAAGCTCCTGAGACCGCACAGGCCATCGCTCCCAACGTGTCCCGGTCTCCGCCGTGCAGGATAGCGCAGAAAAGACAATCCTCGAAGGAGTGCGGATGCCGTAGAAAGGCGTAGAGGGCAAAGGGCAAGGACTCGTGCATGGTCACGCTACGCCCCAACCGCCCGGCGGCCTCGGACGGGGAAGCGCCTGCGGCAATCAGATCTTTGAGTAGCGCCATCTTTTCCCGCAGAACGGAGGTCTGGGCCTGAGCAACCAGTCCCTGGGTGAAATCTTCCAGCGGGAAGGGGTCTTGCGGCGAAAGCTTTACCGCCCGCGCCACGGCCCAGGCCAGTACAGCGGCCCCGTCCATGCCGATGGGATGAACGTGTGTCACCGAGGCAGAGATACGGGCCTGCTGACCGACGTCCGGTGAGGCGTAAAAAAACAGGCCCACCGGAGCAACGCGCATCGCCGCCCCGTTGCCAAAGGAACCCTGTCCCCCAAACAGGCTGCGCGCCGCCTCCGAGTAGCTCAGGCCCCGTCTCTCTACCAGGCGGAAAATCGTGGGTGGGCCTGAAGCGTATCCGCGCCAGGGCTCGCGCTGAAAGTTGGCGCGGAACGTATCGCCCAGATGCTGTTCATCGAGCCGCCCCACTTGAATAAGGGACTCGGCCAGACCGATGGACATGGCGGTATCGTCCGTGTAGATGAGTTCGCTGCGGCGGGCGATTTCCTCCCGCAGAGCGGCCTCTCCCAAACCCCGAAAGGCCAGCTCGCCGATAGCATCGCCCAGGGCACTGCCCACCATCGCCCCCAGAAACTTGGACCTTACCTCCGGCGGGGACCTCATAGCTCCTCCTCCTCGGTCGCAACCAACTCCAACTGACGGCGATAGAGCTGGCTGTACAGGCCACCGCGTCTCATCAACTCGCGGTGATCGCCCACCTCGATGATGCGCCCCTCTTCCAGAGCGATGATCTTGTCGGCGTTGCGGATGGTGCTCAGCCGGTGAGCGATGACCAGCGAAGTGCGCCCTTGCAGCACCGACTCCAGGGCCTGCTGGATCAGGTACTCCGCTTCGGCGTCCACCGAAGAAGTGGCTTCATCAAGGATGAGGATACGCGGGTCGGCCAGAATAGCCCGCGCCAGGGCCAGGCGTTGCTTCTGTCCCCCGCTCAGTTTGACGCCCCGCTCGCCGATCTCAGTGTCGTAGCCGTCGGGTAAGGACATGATAAAGTCATGAGCGTAGGCGGCCTTGGCCGCAGCGATCAGCTCTTCTTCGGTGGCGTCGGGCTTGCCGTAAAGCAAGTTCTCCCGCACCGTGGTGTTGAAGAGGAAAGTGTCCTGCAATACCACCGCCACCTGCTTCCGCAATGAGGCCAAAGTGACCTGGCGCAAGTCATAACCGTCCACGGTGATGTAGCCCTTAACGGGATCGTAGAAACGACAGATCAGATTGGCGATGCTGGTTTTGCCCGCGCCACTGGGTCCGACCAGGGCCACCATCTCGCCGGGAGCCATGTGAAACGTCACGTCCCGCAGCACCTCATCGCCCGTGCCATAACGAAAAGAGACATTGTGAAAAGCCACTTCGCCCCGGACGGGGGGCAGTTCTATCGCATCAGGAGCATCTTCGATATCGGATGTCGCATCCAGCAGCTCAAAGATGCGCTCGCCAGCGGCGATAGCCTGTTGGAAGACGTTATCTATCTCCGTCAAACGGCGAATGGGCTGATACAGGGAGGTGATGTAAGAGAGAAAGGCCACCAGCGTGCCCAGCGACAAAGAGCCCTCTACTACCATCACCGCCCCCGCTCCCAGCACGGCTAAAGTGCCGAGAGAAGCGAGGAAGTTCATGCCAGGGAAGAAAGTAGACCAGTAGCGGATACCCTGCACCCGCGCCTGATAGTAGCTCTCGCTCTCGCTGGTGAAGCGCTCCAGGGCCTGAGTTTCTTGATTGAAGGCCTGGATAACGCGGATGCCGGACAGGCTATCCTGGAGCCGGGCATTGATGTCGCCCAGACGATCGCGGACGCGGCGGTAGATAGGGCGAACACGGGTGTTGAAGTAGCGCAACATAACGGCCATAATCGGCACCGGCAACAGCACCCACAAGGCTAAACGCCAGTCCAGCAGGAGCAGAGCCACCATAGCCCCCAAGAAGCGCAACAAGTCCACCACCGTCAAGGCCGAGCCGTGCGTCACAAACTGCTCCAAAGCGTTCACATCGTTGGTCACCCGCGACATCAGCTCTCCGGTGGAAGTGCGTTCGAAGAACGAAAGCGAAAGCCGCTGCAAGTAGGCGTAGATGCGCACCCGCAGGTCGAAGATGAACCGCTCGCCCAGAGCGTGCCGGATGTACATATCGCCGGAGTCAACCAGCATCTGCAGCCCATAGGTGATCAGTAGCAAGACCACGAATGTGCCCAGGTGCGTGAGGTCACCGGTGCCGACGACATCATCCACGATAACTTTCTGAAAAAGTGGCGGGATCAGCTCAAAACCGGCCCGTCCCAGCAGCAAAAAGGCGCTGAGCAGCAACGTTTTCCAATACGGTCGAAGATACAGAAAGAGACGTTTCAGAACCTGCATATCAGCTCCATTTCCAGTTCTCACCCCCATCAACTAACCTGTTGTCCCAGGGCGATAGCGCCCAGCACCCCGGCGCGGTCTCCCAGGGCCGGGGGGACGATGTAATCGTCAATGTGCTCCAGAATTGACGGCACCTGCAGGTAGCCGTTGAGCAGTTCGCGCACTCGCCGGTGCACCAGCGGCAGGAGATGAGGCCGCTGCATCACTCCGCCACCGATGACGATGCGCTGCGGCGAAAGGGTGCAGATGAAATTGACCAGACCCAGAGCCAGGTATTCGGCCTCCAGTTGCCAGGCCGGATGATCCGCCGGCAAAGTCTCACCACGCCGCCCCCAACGCCCCTCCAAGGCCGGCCCCGCAGCCAGTCCCTCGAAACAATCGCCGTGATAGGGACAAGAACCGGCGTAAGGGTCGCGCTGCCAGTCATGGGGGATGCGGATGTGCCCCATCTCCGGGTGAATCAGCCCGTGGACGAGCTGGCCGTTGACCATGCCTCCCCCACCGATGCCCGTGCCCACGGTCAGGTAGATAAAAGTGTCCAGCCCGCGAGCTGCGCCCCAGCGATACTCGGCCAGGGCCGCGGCGTTGACGTCGGTATCAAAGCCCACGGGGACTCCCAAAGCCCGACGGATGGGTCCGGCCACGTCAGTATGGGCCCAGCCCGGCTTGGGAGTGGTGGTGATGTAGCCGAACGTAGGAGAATCCGGGTTCGGGTCCAGCGGGCCGAAAGAAGCGATGCCCACCGCCGCCAGGGGCTCCTCCCCCTGCTGCTCCTGAAAGAAGCGAATTGCGCGGTCGAGGGTCTCCTGGGGTGTCGTGGTCGAAAAGCGCACCTCCGCCCGCAGGTCGTCAGGGCCAGTACCCACCGCGCACACGAACTTCGTACCGCCTGCCTCAATGCCTCCCCAGAGGGACACGATGCACCTCCTGCTTTTCGGCTGAGATCAAAGCTGAGTGGGTGTAAAGATGGGAGGTAGCGCGCGTTTGTGGGCCGAACGCTCTACCATGGCCTGCACTTTGGCCAGGGTAGCGGGATTGCAAGATGAGGTGTCGCCCCGCTCAATGGCCGCCAGCGTGGCGTCTAGCTCCGCGTAAGTGATGCCCATCTCGCCCTCATCGGTTTGCCCCGGCCACAGGCCGGCCGTGGGCGGGCGGGAGATAATCTCCTCGGGGATACCCAACTCGCAGGCCAGGTCCCACACGTGGGTTTTGTACAATCCACCCAGCGGCAGCAAATCACATCCCCCATCGCCCCACTTGGTGAAATAGCCGACCATGAGCTCACTCTTGTTGCCGGTGCCGGCCACCAGGTAATTGCGCGCATTGGCCAGGAAGTAGAGAGTGGCCATCCGCAAGCGTGGTTTGAGGTTAGCCTGCGCTAATTCAGAGCCCGGCGGCAGAGCGGCGATCAGAGCGTCGTAGGCCGGCCCCAAGTCCACGGTGACCGTCTCGATACTGAAAGCGTCTGCCAGCAGGCGCGCGTATTCCCCATCCACCGGCTGGCTGTGGCAAGGCATGAGCACACCCAGCACATTCTCCCCTACAGCCCGCTGCGCGAGAACGGCCACCACCGATGAATCCACGCCTCCGCTCAGGCCCACTACAATGCCCCTGGCTCCGGCAGCCCTTACCCGCTCCGCCATCCACTGTGCGATTTGAGTAGCTAGCATGATGTGACTCCTCGTGTCTATGTTACTTTGGACACCACCTCTACCCCATTCAAGGCCATGTGATAGAGGAAGATGCGATGCAACAGGTCACCGTCGTGGGGCATAATCCCCAGTTCGCGCGCCGTCTCCACCGGCATGTCATAAGTCTCCACACAATCAGCCGGCAAGATCACCCGCTGATTCAGGCCCCTGGCATTGGCCCGCAAGCGTAGATGCATGGCTAACTGATATGTGCAGAGGTCGGTACAATCACCGACGACGAGGAAGGTGCTCACCTGGGGATGATTATCCAACCAGGAGTCCAACTCGGTGCCCACCGACGAGCTGATGGAGTTCTTGGCGATAACGGTGAAGTGCTCAGCAAAGGGCAACGACAACAACTCGGGCACGGTCTCCGCCTCCCGGCTCCCCGCCTGACAGTGCGGTCCAAAAGCGCTGAATTCCACCGCGTCCGGCGGGTGCGCGTCCTGGGTGAGGACGAAGTGGCGCACGCCCAGCTCATAAGCCCGCTTAAACAGCGCGACAACGGGAGCAACGATACCCGCCACCCGTGGGCTGGACAGCGGTCCCTCATAACAGAACCCTACCACCATGTCCACGGCCATCACCGCCGCTTGAGCCGGGTCCTGGAGCTCCGCTGCCAAATCGAGCGGGGCCAGGCCCGCTTCCCAGTCACAGAGCCAGCTCAGGAAAGGGGTACTCTTGTCCAGCAGCTCTTGCAAGTCCATGGCTTTTCCTCCCTTCGTATTTTGCTCTCCCATGCCTTGCCCGCAGCGCGGTCAATTGTACGCCGAGACTCGGTAACTGTCAAGCGCCGAAAAAGGCCCTCGACCGCCCCCCTCTTACACTTCTTTTACAATCTTTTACAGAGGGGTAAAACTCCTTTAACATATCCGAGGCACAATGTAGACAAAAGGGAATCAGTCCCTAAAACCAATCATACCAGCGATGCGGTGATTTGTCAAGTGGATCATGAAGCCTTTATAGCCTGTTTGGGAGACGCACTGAGCTAAGCCTGCTGTCGGAGCACTTTTCCAACTGCAGATAATGGTCAAGGGCTATGGCCGGGGTTGCCCTCCCGGATGGATGCTATCCCTTGTTAGCGCCTCCTTGGCCGGTAGGGCTGGTTGGTCGTCAGCAGCCGAACCACCAGCCGCACCAATTTGCGAGCGGTGAGCACGATGGCTCGCTTGTGTTGGTGCTTGCGCACCTCGTGAAACTTGCGGTCATAGTAGGCCGCATACTCCGGGTCGCGCATCCGAACCTGGTTGGCCGCCTCGCAGAGGTAATAGCGCAGGTAGCGGTTGCCGGTGCGAGTGAGGCGGGTTTCATCGGCTTCAAAGTCCGCTGACCGGTGTTTGCGCCACTTGAGGCCGGCATACTTGGCCACCTTAGCCTGGTTGTAGTCGAAACGCTCGACGCCAGCGATTTCGGCGATGATGCCGCCGGAGAAGACGGGGCCGAAGCCGGGGATGGTGTCCAGGGTGTGGGGGATGAGCTCCATCCGCTCGGCGATGGCACTGGCGAGCCGCTTCTCCTGTCTTTCCAGGAAGGAGATGTGTTTGAGGCTCATCCCCAGGATGAGATTGATGGGACGGGTGAGGGCCTCAGGCAGATGGTAGGAATCGCGGGCTACCTGCAGGAGCTTGCGAGCATTCTCCGCTGGGTCAGGGAAACGCCGCTTGCCTTTGCAGTCAATGAACTCCACCAGCTCATCGAAGGGGATGGCGGCGATCTCCTCGATGGAAGCGAACTCCTGGAGCACAGCCCGGCTGGCGGCCCCGAAGACGCTGGAGAAAGGCCGTTTGTCTTTGCGGGTGTACTCGCTAATCTTGAGGTAGAGGAAAGCCAGGCAATAAGCCTTCTCCTTGGCCAGGTTGTGCACTAGGTGGAAGCGATAGCGGGTGAGAAGCCGCACCGGGAGGTAGAGCTCCTCGTAGTGGAAGGGGGCTGGCAGGTCCCGCCCCAGGCGGAGCCGGTCAGCAGCCACGAAGGCATCGAGGGGGTCGCTGTGATCCAGGTCCACATAGGTCTTCTTGAAGTGAGCCGTCAGGCGAGGGTTAAAGGGGTAGAGTGCTAGTGGCCACTGATTCAAGAAGGGGTCCTGATCCAGGGTCTGGAAGAAGTGCCACCAGAACCAGCCGGTGGCTTCGGCGGCGATATGGATGGCATCAAAGTCGCCTGCCACGACCCGTCGGGCGACTTGATGGATGAAGGCCTCTGTGCCTGGGCGGTTGTTTTCCACGGTGAAGCGAGGAGCTACCTCCCGACCTTGGCCATCCATCAGGCAAACGGTGTTGGTCTTGCGGTGGAGGTCAACGCCCACCAGTAGGGGGTTAGACATGTTTCACCTCCTCATGATGGTGTGGTAGTGATCGTCCGCCCAAGGGAGGTGGAATCCCTGGCACCCGATGAGGTCAACAGCCTCGCGGTCAATGAGAACTCCCCCTGCCACCAGGATGCGCCCTGGGTCTGCTGCCCCAGGCGGTGACAGGTTACGAACAAGATGCGGGTTAGAAGTACCCATCGGGACGAGGGGCGCATGCTGTTGTAGAATTTGCTCTCCAAGAGCAGGGAAACAAGGAGGTGAAGCGCTGCCCTCCCTGGGCCAGCCACCAGGATGCCAGAGAATCCCCAATTTGTCAAGTGGGCGGCGGGCTGGCGCCTCCCACATCAAACATATTATACGAGGAGGTGAACACGATGAAGAAGAAAGCGGCCATCACATTGACTCTGTTACTGGTAGCGACCCTGGTCTTCGCACCGGCGGCCAGCGCTGCTGGCCCCCGCGATGGCACCCTCACCGCGCACGGCGACGGCGTGGCCGCCCTGGGCGGTCGGGGCGCGGTGCAGATCAGCGGGCGCGGCATCCTGTGGTTCAAGGACGTAGGCGGCGACGCCCGGTGGGAAGCCAGTGGTCACGGCGAGAAGCGGGAGTTCTCCAATGGATGGATCGAGTACCTGGGCTTCCACGGGCATTTCGAAGCCAGTGGCAGCCGCATTCTCGTCATCCTCAGCGGCAACAACATTGACCTGCGAGCCCGGGGACAGGGCAGATGCCTTCTGTGGGGTCAGGGCGAATACCAGATTGGACCTAACCACGGCGATTGGAGCACCGAGGGTGAAGTGCTGACCCTGATTCCGACGCCATAGCCCGCCCGGCGATTAATGCCTCCCGCTGACTCACCACGAAAGAGCCGGCCTATCGCGCCGGCTCTTTCACGTTCGAGTCGGGACAAGCCCCTCCACGCAGCGAGGGCTCAGTGATAGCTTCATCGGGCAAGGGCACAGCCGCCCGCAGCCAGCACCACCGGTTTCACGGCGGTGCGCCCCCAACCCACCCTACAGTGACACTGCAGCCACCTTCGGGGGCGGACAGAGCCGTCCGCCGCTACCAACTGGCGAGACGCCGTAGCGGCGGCCCGCCAGCCGTTTTTGAGGCAGGGAGGCTTTCCACAAGCCCCTCACGCAGTGAAGCGCATCTCCAGGAGTTCATTCTCGTTTGACAGATAGCCCCTTCTCTGGTAAGGTATGGGTACCAGCAAATCATGTCCCGTCGTTGCCAGCCCGCTGAGCGGAGGTCCCGCTCAGTCCCATAGTAACACACCCAATAGCAGGAGGAGGTGTTACTACTCAGGCTAGCAGGCGCACTGTCCTCCCCAGGCTCGTAGCCCCCGTCCCGGGGGCGTCT
>JACIWR010000459.1 GCA_014360845.1 Anaerolineae bacterium | reverse complement strand
TTGGAAGCGGACTATTGAGCTTTCCAGACAACTTTCAGGGCGCTTGCAGCGCCCTTGCGCCGCTCAGCCTGGGGCTTCAAGCCCCAGGCGGGGCCGGAGGCGATACCCCGATTATTTTCTGAAAGCTCATTGAGCCCCAGGCGAGGCTTGGCTTTTGATACCATACCGTGCTATAATTGCCCAGCATTGACGACTACCAACGAATAGATCAGGAGAAAAGAATGCCACATAAAAACATTTTGCGCGAGGACGCCCGAAAGCGCGTCCAAGAGATCGGCCAGGCCGACATCCTGGTCGGCATTCCCAGTTTCAAGAACGCGGGCACCATCGGTCACGTGGTGCGCATGGCTGCTGAAGGCATGGTGAAGTACTTCCCCGATATGAAACCGGTGCTGGTCAACTCTGACGGCGGCTCGCCCGATGGGACGCGGCAGGTGGTGCTGGATACGCCAGTGCCCGAAGGCGTGGAGAAGATCGTCACCATCTATCAAGGCCCTTCCGGCAAAGGCAGCTCCTTCCGCACCATTTTCGAGATCGCCCACGAACTGGGGGTGCAGGCCTGTGTGGTGGTGGATAGCGACCTGCGCAGCATCACCCCCTGGTGGATCGAGCGCCTGGCCGGGCCTATCGTCAAAGAAGGGTACGGCTACGTCACCCCCTATTACACGCGCCACAAGTACGATGGCACCATCACCAACAACGTGGTCTACCCCATGACGCGCATGCTCTACGGAGTGGACGTGCGCCAGCCCATCGGCGGTGATTTCGGCTTCTCGGCCAAGCTGCTGGACCACTATCTGGGGCAGGATGTGTGGGAGACGGATGTGGCCCGCTACGGCATAGACATCTGGATGACAACCACGGCCATCAATGCCGGGATGAAAATCTGCCAGGCGCGCATGGGAGCGAAAATCCACGACGTCAAAGACCCGGCTGCTGCGCTGGGACCGATGTTCGTCCAGGTGGTGGGCACTCTGTTCACGATGATGGCCCGCTACGAGGACAAATGGAAAGCGGTGAAGGGCAGCCAACGCGCCCCGCTGTACGGGCCGGAGGTAGACCAGGAGCCGGAGCCGGTGGCCGTCACCCTGAAGCTGATGATTGACAAGCTGCGGGCGGGCGCGCAAGAGCAGGCGCAGCTCTGGCAGCGCATTCTGGCCCCCCAGAATCTGGAAGCGGTGCGCGAGATCGCTGCCCTACCCTACGAGGATTACGCTTTCCCGGCGGAGCTGTGGGCGCGAATCGTGTTTGATTTCGCCGTGGCCTACAACAAGAGCGGGATCAACCCGGAACAGGTGATCATGGGCATGACTCCGCTGTATTACGGCCGCACGGCGGGGTTGGTGGTGCAAAGTCAGGAGATGAGCAGCACCGAGTTTGAGGAGCAAGTGATTCAAACTCAGGCGCGCGTCTTCGAGGAATTGAAACCGCAACTGATTGAGAAGTGGGAGGCCGCCTCGTAGGGGGTGAGACGGCCTCGCGACCGAGGGCCTGGGTCAGGTCGCGCTGCTATTCGGGCCGGGTGCCGATCAGACCGGCACCGGCGGCCAGGTCCTGCATCTCGCGGGTGATGGCTTGCTTACGGGCCGTCTGGACGGCCAGGGTCAGCTCGGCGATCAGCCGCTCGGCGTTTTGCGTAGCGCCCTCCAGCAGTTGGAACCGCGCCGAGTGCTCTGCCGTGGCGGATTCCAGGAGGAGCTCGTAGAAGCGAGCCGAAACCCACTGTTCCATCAGGCGGGCGTACAGCCCCTGCGGGTCGGTCTCGATAATGGGGGGCGGCCAGAGCTCGGAAGATAGGTCGCCCTCCGGTTCTGCTGGCTCCGGATGGGGCAGATGCGGAGGAAGCAGACGCACGACGGTGGGCTCGTAGCGCGCTGTGCCCCGGTAGGCGTTGTAAACCACGTCCACCGCGTCCAACTCGTGGGCCTTGTAGCGGTGCAGCCACTGACCGGTCAATTGCAGAGCCAGGGAATAAGGCGGCAAAGCGGTAACGGACAACGGGCCCGACCAGGTCAAATGCCGCTGGCGACGGCGCAAGAGGCGGGTGACCCGACTCCCCAGGGCCATGAGCTCCACCTGCACACCGGCCATGGAAACCCTTTCCAGATGCCGCTGGGCCCGCCAGACGACGGCCGCATTAAAAGCGCCGCACAGACCCCGCTCGCTGCCGATGACCAGCACGATGATGCGTCCCGATGACGGGGACGAGGAATGCCCGGCGCGCCAGGGCCATAGCCGTCGGCGCCGCGCACGGGTTCGCAGGTGGGGCGAGAGCGCCGGTAACATGTTACCCAGCCGCTCTTGATAGCGCCGGGCCACCTCCCGCCGCTTGAGCGCCGCCCGCCAGCTCCCTAAAGAGATGGTGCGCAAGGCGCTGAGAATCGGCTCCACGGAGCGAATGTTATCCAGACGTACCTGGGCTCGTTCCAAATCTTCCATGATTGACGCCCATCAATAGCTCTGAAAACCACCAAAGGTAAGCGTAGGTCGGGTTGGCAACCCGACCTACGTGCTCAATAAATCTCAAAGCGCTCGATGTCCCAGACGAAGACCACGGCTCCACCGACCTCAGCCGTGGACGGCGCGGGAGCAGGGAACAGGGCCGGAGCGGTCTCAGCCCGCTCCAGGGTCACCCGGGAGCGGCAGGTCTCGCGGATGATGGTCAGCACCCGCTCCAGATTTTTCTTCTCCACAGCGATAAAAAGGGTCTGTTGCGCCTGACGCAATGCGCCACCACGGCTTTCACCGAAGGTAGCGGTATGACCGGCCGCTACCAACGCCTCTATCACGCGCCCGGCCTCGTCTCGGGGCACTACGGCCATCACCATCTTCATCG
>JACIWR010000458.1 GCA_014360845.1 Anaerolineae bacterium | reverse complement strand
CTGCCGAGCCAGACAACATTCTGCAAGCCCTGCGCTACTACAAGGGCCGCCCCCTAGAAAGCATTCGCTCCGTATCCATCCTGGACCCCCTACGCCTCGCTGAGCTCTTCCAGGTACTGACTCCCCTGATCAGCAAGCAACTAACCCACGCCGAACTGGCACTCATCAACAAAGCGGACCTGGCGACGCCGGAGCAGATTGCCGAGGCGCGCCGGATCGTCGAGGGAACGAATCCGCACGCGCGTGTGGCGATCATCTCCGCCCGCGAATCCCTCACCCCAGCAACGCTGATGGAGCTCATGCCATGGATTCTTTGACGTTGGAGCCGTATGCGGCCCGCCTGCGCTGGCGCTTTCCCCAAGAGCAGACCCTGCAGAAATGGCAGACTTTACTGGCCAATTTCCTGGATGAATTGGGACGGGCTTGTGTCACCTCTGGCCCCTATGTCATCGGCCACATCAAAGCGATAGCCCTGCTGCCGGGTGGCGGTTTCCTGCGCGGCAGCAAGGTAAGCGCCCGCTACCCAGCGGATACGGAATGCACTGGGCAGGACCCCGACCGGTACGCCGAGCTGGACATGACTCTCAATGTGCTGGTGTACGGGCCCTCCTGGACCGAGACACACCGACTTGTGTCAGAAGTCGGCCTGGCCCTGGCACAGCGCTGGGGCGCTGAACTGAGTATCTCGATAGCGGATAGCGAACATCACTATCATCACCATTGAAATCGCTCTCCTCGGGCACTTCGCGCCGGGCGTCGGCCAAAGGGTGAGGTCCGATCAACGCTGAACAGCTAATGTTGACCAACATCCTGTTAATGAAATCGAGAGGAGGTGGATACCGAGAGAATCGCTAAGATAGGTCACACTACCAGTCGTAGATGGCGAAGTAACCCCCAAAATACGCCGGGGAGATTGCTTCGCTCCGACGCGTCATGACAGTCTGAATAGTTATGTCAACTTCTTACGGAGGAGGTAAAAACCTATGGAGACACTAGCGCACAAACTGGCCGACCTGGAAGAACAGGACGTGCTGGCCCTGGTCCAGCAGGCCCTCGACCAGGGCATGGAGCCGTCGCAGATTTTCGATGCCTGCCGCCAGGGTATGGTCCTCGTCGGCGAACGGTATGAGAGCGGCGAGTACTTCGTCTCAGACCTGATGTTAGCCGCCGAGATCTTCAAGCAAGTGGCTGCCATCCTGGAACCGGTCATGGGCGGCGCTGCGGCCGATACCAGGGGCAAAGTCGTACTGGGTACGGTCAAAGGCGACATTCACGACATCGGCAAGAACCTAGTCGTGAGTATGTTGCGCGCCAGCGGCTTCGAGGTCCATGACCTGGGGGTAGACGTGCCTCCCGCCAAGTTTGTGGAAGCAGTTAAGGAAACTGGCGCTAAAGTGGTAGGCTTGTCCGGTCTGCTGACCGTTGCCTTTGACGCCATGAAAGAGACCGTGGCCGCTTTTGACGAGGCAGGCCTGCGGCCGGGAGTTAAGATCATGATTGGCGGCGGGCCGGTGAACGAGAGTGTGCAGGCCTACACCGGCGCTGATGCCTGGGGCGACAGCGCCCAGGCCGCCGTCAACCTGGCAACGCAATGGATGGAGGCGTGATATGAGCAACGAGGCTTTGTACCAGGAACGATATGAGCTCATCGAGAAAGCCATTAACCTGGAGCCGGTGGACCGCGTTCCGGTGGTCTACATGGGGGTAGCCTTTGCCCCGCGTTACATGGGCATGTCCATGGCTGAGTTCTGCTCCGATCCAGAAGCAGCCCTCCAGGTCACTCTGGCCGCAATGGATCGCCTGGGTGGCTTCGACGGTGCTAATCTGGCCGGGGGCGGCAATATCGCCATCTCCCTCACCGGTCTGTGGCTTTCGCACATCGCAGTCCCCGGACGGGAGTTGCCTCCCGACAGTCTGTGGCAGGTGCAGGAAGCCGAAGTGATGACGGTAGAAGACTACGACACCATCATCAACAAAGGCTGGAACGCCTTTCTGATGGAATATCTGCCTCGCGTGGTAGATATGGCCGAGTTCGGGGCAGCGATGGCCTGGAGTGCGGCCAACGCGGCGCGCATCCAGCAGCTATACCGAGAACACGGGTACGTAGTGGTCTGCGATGCACCCATCATGGTCAATATCCCGTTTGAACCCTTGTGCGGTGGGCGGTCCATGGTCAAGTTCTTCCTGGACTTGCATCGCATCCCAGACAAAGTGGAAGCGGCCATGCAGGTGATTTTGGCCGAAACTCTGGAAAGCATTGAAGCGGTCAACGCCCCCTTTGGCATCGGCGGCACCTGGCTCGGCGGTTGGCGCGCCGCCAGCGCCCTGCTCGCTCCCAAGTTGTGGGATCGCTTCGTCTGGCCCTATTATCTCAAACTAGCAGAGGCGTTGATCGCCAAGGGAATGAGGCCCGTCCTGCATTGGGACCAGGACTGGACCCGCGACCTGGTTCGCCTGCAAGAACTGCCGGCCAAGAAATGCATCCTCAACCCCGATGGCATGACCGACCTCCGCAAGTTCAAGGAACTCGTCGGCGACCGCATGGCCGTCATGGGCGACGTGCCGGCTTCCTTGTTCGCCGCCGGTACACCCGACGACATCTATGACTATGTGCGATACCTGGTGCAGGACATCGGCCCCACCGGCTTGATCCTCTGCCCCGGATGCGACGCACCGATAAACACCAAACCGGAGAACATGGAGGCCTTTGTCGCTGCCGCCCACGAGTATGGAACGCTTCACTAGAATCTGCACAAGCCCGATGAGATGATTCAGAACAGGTGACACTTTGATCAGGCAGCATACTGTCAACGAAGGGTGGAACGATTATACGTTGG
>JACIWR010000457.1 GCA_014360845.1 Anaerolineae bacterium | reverse complement strand
TGGGAGAGGTCTCCGAGGCCAGGGCACAGCAACAACGCGCCTCCAAAAGTGAAATGCATCTCTCTATTGCGCCGCGTTGACGCTGCGGCGCGGTTTCCACGCGGCCATCATCACCGCCGCGATCAGGGCCAGCAACCCGCCAAAGAGGAACGGCGCTGCCGGGCCGAAAACCTCCCACAACAACCCGGCAATCAACGAGGCCGGGAAATCCAGAATGCCCAACACGGCGTTGTAGGTCCCGTAGGCCGTGCCCCGCAAGTGCTCGGGCACAATATCGGCCACCATGGCCTTGGTCGTGCCGTAGGCCAGGCCGTAGTAGGCCCCGTAGATAGCGTAAAGCACCCACACGTGCCACCCCGCCCCTGCCAGCGCGAAGCCAAAGTAGATCAGCGCATAGATCAGCCAGCCGCCGATGATCAACTTGCGCCGGCCAATGCGGTCGGAGAGGGAGCCAGCCGGGGTAGAAAGCAGGGTGTACACCACGTTGAAAGTAATGAGCATAGCCAGCACCTGCACCACGTTCAGACCCCGCTCGTTAGCTCGCAGTATCAGGAAGGCATCCGACGAGTTGCCCAGGTCGAAGATGCCGACGATGACCATGAAGATGGCAAAAGAACGCCCCAGCCCGCGGAAAGAAACTTTCGGGGCCTCGTGCTTCCCTTTGACCGGCACATCTCGCGCGCCGAGAGCCAGGGAGAGCACGGCCAGAAAAGCCGGCACCAGGCTGATGAGCACCACCAACTGAAAAGTGCTACGTCCCAGCAGGGCGTTGCTGCGCTGAGCTATCCACACCACGACCAGGGCGATAAGCAACCCCAGCACCGCCCCGCCTGTATCCGCCGCGCGATGCAGACCGAAAGCCAGCCCACGATGGCGTTCGTCAATGCTATCGGCTACCAGAGCGTCCCGGGGCGCGGTACGGATGCCCTTACCCACCCGATCGGCCCAGCGCACGCCGGCCACCACTCCCCAGGAGTTAGCCACGTAGAAAAACGGCTTGGACAGCGCCGATAATCCGTACCCGGCCACCGCCAGCCACTTGCGCGCCCGCAACTTATCCGAAAGCCAACCGGAGAACACCTTGAGCAGGCTGGCCGTGGCCTCGGCAACGCCCTCGATCAGGCCGATGATGTTGGTCTTCACCCCCAGCACATTGGAGAGAAACAGCGGCAGGATATTGAGCACCATCTCGCTGGAGATGTCCATGAAGAAGCTGGTCAGGCTCACCGCCCACACGTTGCGCGGCAACGAACGCCAGGCGGGTCGGTGGTTTACGGGTTCAGGGTTTCGGGTCTCTGATTGTTTTGCGGTCATGCTTCCTCCTGAGGCTCATACATTGATCGGGCGAGATACAATCCCCTTATTTGACCAAGAAGTTGTAAAACAGATACAGCACGTACAAAGATAACAACAATGCGCCTGTCCCTCGTCCCAGGCGCGGACGGCTGAAAAACAGGGTAACCAGAGCTGTCAACCCCACGAGAACCGGCAGGTCAAAATTCAGCGAGGCCGAATCCACCGGCAAAGGACGCACCAGGGCAGCGATGCCCAGGGGCAGCAGCAAATTGCAGATGTTGCTGCCGATAGCGTTAGCTGTCACTATCCCACTGCGGCCTTTCAGCGCCCCGGCGATGGCGATAACGTTGTCCGGCAGAGTGGTGCCCACTGCCACCAACGTCAACCCTATCACGAATTCGGATACATGCAGCAACGCCGCCAGGTAGACCGCCGAGTGGATCACCGCCTCCGCACCCAAAAGGATAAGAGCCAACCCGACCATAGCCAGCAGAGCGACCACGACCGTGCTGCGCTCTTCTTCCCCGTCCTGTTCCCGTTCGAACCGCACCCGCAAGACGCCCCGCCACAGCGAGATGAGCAGCGATACCAGATACAAGGCGAACAGCATCACCAGCGCGCCTCCCGCCGCCCGGGACACACCGCCTTGCCACCACAGCAACGCCGCTACCAGGCCCGTGACCACCAGCATCACCCAGCTATAGCGCCGGTCGTCCTGGGAGATGTCCACCGGGCGGGCCAGCAGCCCCGCCGCGAAAGAACCGCTCAGATTGGCGATGTTGGAGCCAATCACGTCCCCCACGGCGATGCCGACATTTCCCCGCAAGGCAGCCAGCACCACCACCAGCGTCTCTTCCCACTCGATTCCCGCCGTCAACAGCCCGATCACCGTTTCCGAGACGCCGGTGCGCTCCGCCAGCTCACCTACCTGCTCGGTGAACAGGTCCGCGCCACGTTCCAGCAACACCAGCCCCAGCAAAAACAGCAAACCATACCCCACGGCCCTGAGCATTAACCCAGCACCTCCGCTACCAGCTCGGCAATCCTGGAACGAGCTTCTGCCAGCGCCTCTAGCCCCCTGGCGGTGATGCGGTAGTACTTGCGTCGCCGCCCCCCGGTGACGCGCTCCTCGCTGACCAGGTAGCCATTGCGCTCCAGGCTGTGCAGGGTGGGGTACAGCGTGCCCGGGCTGATGTCGTAGCCGTGACGGTTCAACTCGCGGGCCATCTCCGCGCCGTATACCGGCCCCTCCGCTGCATGATACAAGATATGTATTTTGATGAAACCCAGGAAGAAATCGCGGATCATTATATCGGCTCCCGTTATCGGCTTCCGATATTATAGCCCGAAATCGGATTCTGTCAAATGGCGGTCTGGAGAAGCCCCTGCCAACGGCGGGGGTGAGGTCGCTATTCAGGTGACAGTCACCTCCGAGGTGACTGTCACCTGAGGCCTTCGCCGACCGTTCAAACCGCCGCAAGGCGGTTTTGCCGGCCCACAGCATCTACGCGGGCCATGGGCCCGACCTACCGAAAGATGCTCTTAACTGCACA
>JACIWR010000456.1 GCA_014360845.1 Anaerolineae bacterium | reverse complement strand
GACCCCCAGGAAGAACTCACCGCGGATGTAGACGAAGGCGCGGTGAGCGCCGACGGCGTAGGAGGCGATGATCGTGCCCTCGATCACCTGGTGGGGGTCGCGTTCCACCAGCAGGCGGTCTTTGAAAGTGCCCGGCTCGCCCTCGTCGGTGTTCACGCAGACGTATTTGGTCACATCGCCTTTGGGCATGAACCCCCACTTGAGCCCGGCCGGGAAGCCGGCACCGCCTCGTCCGCGCAGCTTCGAGGCTTTGACCATCTCGATGAGGTCGTCGGGGGTGTACTCATGAAGGGCTTTGCGCAGGGCTTGATAGCCGCCCCGCTCCAGGTAGGTCTCGATTTTCTCGGAGTTGGGCACGTCTATGTTGCGCAGTAGAATTCTTTCGAACGGCATGGTTCTACCTCCCCGCCAGTTGATCTAAGAGGCGATCAACTTTGTCTGGTGTCATGTCCTCGTAGAGCTCATCGTTCACCCGCATGGCGGGCGATGTGCCGCACGAGGCCAGACATTGCACGGTCTGCAAGGTGAACAGCCCATCAGGGGTGGTTTCCCCCGGTTTGATGTTCAGCTTGCGGGAAATGTAATCTACCAGGCGTTCCGCTCCGCCGACCAGGAAGCAGGACAGTCCTTCGCAAACCTGGATCACGTACTTGCCCACGGGCTGGGTGCGGAACATGGTGTAGAAGCTGGCTGTTGAGTATACGTCTTTGGTGGTTAGTCCCAGCCGGGCGGCAGTGCGTTCTATGGCTTCTTTGCTCAGGTATCCGTATTGTTCCTGGGCGATGTAGAGCGCGGTCAACAGCATGGACTGTTTGGCCGGATCTCGAAAGCGTTCTGGTTTCTCTGGCATCTGTCACCTCCTAATGATCTTGAGCGACTTCTCCGAGAGCATCTCGTGCTCCGGGGTTGGGGACCAATTGTTGTTCAGACCTAGGGACTGGCCTCGTGAGGTTCCATTTTCACGCTCACCTGCCTCTATCGCTGTTCAGTAACTGGGCTACTTTTTCCAAGAGCTCGTTAGGGTCAATGGGCTTGGTGATCCAGGCGTTCATAGGGATGTACTCATCGGTGGGAAACATCTCGGCGTGCGGGCTATCGAGGATGGAAGAGACCATGATCACCGGGATGTTTTTGAGGTTGGGATCGGCCTGCATCTCGTGGCTGAGGTGAACGCCGTCCAGTACGGTGGACATCATCACGTCCAGTACTACCAGGTCCGGAGGGGATTGGCGCATACTCCTCAGTGCTTGATCTCCGTTGCAGGCAGAAACGGTTTCGTACCCGTTGGGCTCCAGGATCAGACGGGCGATTTCTACAAAGTCAGGATCATCATCAACGATCATGATTGTAGGCATGGGGTTTCCTCCTGGGCTATCACCTGCGGGTCGGTGATGATGGGGTTGATGTAGCAAGAGAGGGGGATAGCCTCATGGTTTAACCTCTGTTGAGCTGTTTTTCGTGCTGCGAATGGCCTGGTCTATGATGCTCAGCAGCTCGTCGGGTTCGACGGGTTTGCTCATGAAGGCCGCAATGGGCGGCAGTTTCTCGCCCTGGCGTTGCAGGCCATTAGCACCCGTGAAGACGGCGGAGACGATGATCAGTGGGATATTGCTGATCTCCGGGTCTGCGCCCATGGCGCGGGTGACGTCCAGGCCCTCCATGGTGTACGACATCAGTATATCGAGCAGGACCACGTCGGGATGTTCCTGACGCATCAGGGAAAGGCCCTCGTCGGCGTTTTGGGCACAGGTCACACTGTATCCTTTTGCTTCCAGGATGATGCGTATGAACTCCAGGAAGTCGAGATCGTCATCAATGACTAGCACCTTACCGGCTGTGGGCATGGCGTTATTCCTCGTGCTGCTTTAACAAGTCGGCGATTTTCGTCAAAAGCTCCTCTGCCTGAACGGGCTTGGTGATCCAGTGGTCCACGGGGATGTACATGTCCGTGGGGAACATTTCGGCGTGTTGCGTGCTGGTCAGGGATGAGACCATGATGATGGGGATGCGTTTCAGTTCCGGGTCGTTGGCCATATCCTGACTGACGTCCAGACCGTCCAGCACGTAGCTCATCATCACGTCGAGCAAGACCAAGTCGGGCTTGTCCTCGCACATTTGGGCCAGAGCCTGCTCGCCATTGGCTGCGGTGACGACCTGATAACCGTGGGCCATCAAGATGGTGCGCATGATTTCCACGAAGTCCGGATCGTCGTCAACGACCATGATTTTGGCCATGCCATCCCTCACTTCGTCGAACCCAGGGTGCTCCCGGCAAAGGGCCCTTGGGCAGTCGGCGGTGTCTCACACGAAGCGAGACACCACCTTCAGCAAGTCCTGCGGTTGAATCGGCTTCGAGAGCCAGCCGTCTACATGGAGGTACTCGTCGGTCGGGAACATCTCCGCGTGTTCGGTGCTGGTGATGGAGGAGATCATAACCAGGGGAATCTGGCGCAGTTGTGGGTCGTCTCTCAGCTCCTGGCTCACGTTTACACCGTCCAAAATGGTGTCCATCATGATGTCCAGGAGGATCAGGTCTGGCTTGTCGCTGCGCACTTTGCGCAAAGCCTCGTCCCCGCTGGCGGCGGTTATCACTTCGTACCCTTCGTCCAACAGGATGGTCCGGGTGATTTCGACGAAATCCGGATCATCGTCTACGACCAAGATAGTGGGGGCCATTGTTATCCTCCTCGTATAGTTAGTGCGAAGGCGTAGCGGCGGCCCGCCGTGGCCGCGTTCCCGGGCGGACAGGGCCGTCCGCCGCTACATCACATACCTCGCTTTTGGCGCTGGTTAGAAACGGATACTGCGGTGATTTGTCAGCTAGGGCACGTGCCTTTATGGGTTACTACTCAGGCTAGCAGGCGCACTGTCCTCCCCAGGCTCGCAGCCCCCGTCCCGGGGGCGTCT
>JACIWR010000455.1 GCA_014360845.1 Anaerolineae bacterium | reverse complement strand
GGACTGGGCGGCTTTTCATTTGGAGCGAACATTGGTATAATAAACGCTCCAGGGTGATTGTCTGTTTCTAGCGGCGGACGGCCCTTCGGCGCAGCTCAGAGCGCAGCGGCGGGCCGCCGCTACGAATTGTGATCCACCTAGGTTCGCCAGACTCCAGACCCTTGTTGAGGAGGAAGCTCAATGTCTCCTTTGCCTCGCGAGTTATCTGCCGATGAGGTGCGTCGCACGTGTCCAGTGGAGCTCTTTGATTTTGAGCACACCGGCGAGTTGGCCGTCGCCGATGAGATTATCGGACAGCCACGGGCCACGCGCGCCATTGATTTCGGCATAGACATCGCCAGCCCAGGCTACAACGTCTACGTGCTGGGGCCGGCGGGCACCGGCCGGACGACGACGATTCAGCGTTTCCTGGAACGGCGGGCGGCCAAGGGGCCTGTGCCGGATGATTGGTGCTACGTGTACAATTTCGACGAGCCCTCCCGGCCCCGCGCCCTGCGCTTGCCGCCCGGTACCGCCGTCCGCTTGCGGGCCGATATGGAGCGCCTGGTGGATCACCTTCGCCTGGAGATTCCGCGTGCTTTTGAGAGCGAGGAATACGAGAAGACGCGCAACCAAATCGCGGCTGAGCTGCAGAAAGCGCAGGAGGAGGAACTCTCCGCCTTGGGGCAAAAAGCGGGGCAGCTGGGCTTTGGGTTGATGCGCACGGCCTCGGGCCTGGTGCCCGTGCCCGTGGTCAACGGTCAACCGATGACGCCCCAGGCCTACAACGCTCTGCCCGCGGAAGAGCGCGCCAGATTGACCGACATCCGCCGCCAACTCGAGGAAGAGTTGAACGACGCCGGGCGTCGCATCCGCGAGCGAGAAAGGGAAGCGCGCCAGAAAGCCCAGGAACTGGACCGGCAGGTGGCCAGCTTCGCCTGCGGGCCGCTGATTGATGAGTTGCAAGAGACATACCAGGACTTGCCCGAAGTAGTGGACTACCTGGAGGCTGTGCGTCAGGACATCATCGAGCGCGTGACGGACTTCCTGCCTCGCAAGGAAGAAGAGGCTGCTGCCCAGGCAGGCGATGTCCTCGCTGGGGCCCCGGGCCCGCGCCTGACGCGCTACAAGGTGAATGTGCTGGTGGACCGTAGCGGCTTGAAGGGCGCGCCGGTGGTGGTCGAACCCACCCCCACGTATTACAACATCGTGGGCCGCGTGGAACAAAAAGCCCACATGGGCATGATGGTCACCGATTTCACTCTCATCAAGCCCGGCGCGCTGCACCGCGCCAACGGTGGCTACTTGGTGTTGAACATCCAGGACGTGCTCAGTGAATCCTTCACCTGGGAAGCTCTCAAGCGTGCCTTGCGCAATGCGGAGATACGCATCGAGGAATTGGGGGGACAATATCGCCTCTTCGCCCTCAGCACGCTGGAACCGGAGCCCATTCCATTGCAGGTGAAAGTGATACTGTTGGGCAGTCCCACACTCTATTACCTGCTTTACGGGCAAGACGAGGATTTCCGCAAGCTGTTCAAAGTGCGTGCCGACTTCGCGGTGGAAATGGACCGCAACGAGGAGAACATCAGCGAATACGTGCAGTTTATCGCCACCCGTTGTGCCGAGGAGGGCTTGCGCCATTTCGACCGCTCTGGAGTGGCCCGCGTGGTGGAGTATGGCTCGCGTCTGGTGGAGGATCAAAACAAACTTAGCACCCGTTTCGGCGACATCGCCGACCTCATCCGCGAGGCCAGCTACTGGGCCTCCCGCAACGGCCATGAGCTGGTGACCACCGAGGATGTGGAGCGGGCCATCCAGGAGAAGGTCTACCGCGCCAACATGGTGGAGGAGCGCATTCAGGAACACATCCGCGATGGCACTATCCTCATTGACACCACGGGCGAGGTCGTCGGGCAGGTGAACGGCCTCTCGGTGTACAACCTGGGGGGATATTCTTTCGGACGTCCCTCGCGCATCACTGCGCGCACTTACGCCGGCAAAGGCGGGGTGGTGCATATCGAGCGCGAGGTCAAGCTGAGCGGCCCCATCCACGATAAAGGGGTGATGATCCTGAGCGGCTATTTGGGTGGGCAGTATGCCCAGGAACGACCCCTGTCTCTCTCGGCCAGCCTCACTTTTGAGCAGATGTACGATGAGGTAGACGGCGATAGCGCCTCGTCAGCCGAACTGTACGCTTTGCTCTCCAGTCTCTCCGGCCTGCCCCTCAAGCAGTCCATTGCCGTCACCGGTTCTGTGGACCAGCGTGGGGAGGTACAGGCTGTGGGGGGAGTGACTTACAAGGTCGAAGGCTACTTCGACGTCTGTCGCGCCCGGGGGCTTACCGGCGATCAAGGAGTGATCATCCCCCGGCAGAACGTGCGCAACTTGATGCTGCGTCAAGACGTGGTGGAAGCTATACGTGAGGGGAAATTCCACATCTACCCTGTAGCTTCCGTGGATGAGGGTCTGGAGATCCTCACCGGACGCGAGGCGGGCGTGCGTGGTGAGGATGGAACGTTTCCCGAAGGCACTGTTCACTTCCTGGTGGAACAGCGCTTGCGGAAGCTGGCCGAGGCGGAAAGACCTGAGGAGGAACAGCGCCGAGAAAGTGAAGAAGCGGCGAAGGAGGAGAAATCATCATGAACACTCAACACAGCGGACAGGAGGATGACTTATGGGTGTGGAAACTATCACGTATGGCAAAGTCACCTGGACCAACATCGTGCGTCCAACACCCGAAGACATCGCGGTGCTGCGGCGCAATTTCGACTTTCACCCCCTGGACCTGGAGGACTGTCTGAGCCGGATTGAGCGGCCCAAGATTGACGAATACGAGAATTATCTGTTCATCGTTATGCATTTTCCCGTTTATGACAAAGATCAACGCATCACTCGTCCCAGTGAAGTGGATTTCTTCATCGGTCCGGGGTATCTGGTCACCGTCCAT
>JACIWR010000454.1 GCA_014360845.1 Anaerolineae bacterium | reverse complement strand
CATCTCTGCTGACACCGTATTTCCGCGCTGCCTCGGAGAGGGTGAGATAGGACTGGAGTTCAGTCATGGCTCGGCTCCTACACGCAAAAAGCTCCTGACTTGAATGGACAGGAGCTTTTGTCGTCCGCAGGCGGGTGCTCCCGCCTTTAGGAGCGGGTGATGGGATTCGAACCCACGACAACCTGCTTGGGAAGCAGATGCGCTACCACTGCGCCACACCCGCAAATTTGTTTTTAATTATAGCATACACTTTGTCTCCGCGCAAATCTCGCTTTCGCCGGGGGTGCGCTTCAGTTTGGGGCAAGTTTGTCCCGCAGCGGCCGACCGCTGCTGCGCCCTGAGTGGAATCGAAGGGTGTCGGCCTACGGCGGGCAGGGCTTGTCCAGAGCCCTGACGAAGGGACGCCCGCCGCTACGGCGGGGCAGGTAGGGGCGACTGGCCGGTCGGCCCCTACAGGGCGCGCACTCACCTCAAAACTGACGCACACCGGTCTCCTACACCAGGTTTGTTCCAGTGGACTTTTCGTGCTATAATCGGCGTCAGCCTCAAAAGCCGTAGTCGTGCTCGCGCGACTCTCTTGCCGGGAGAGGGAGTGGAAAATGATCACCGA
Source organism: Anaerolineae bacterium (assembly GCA_014360845.1). Lineage (GTDB taxonomy): Bacteria > Chloroflexota > Anaerolineae > JACIWR01 > JACIWR01 > JACIWR01. Next base: position 2,319 of record JACIWR010000454.1, on the reverse strand, counting down.
TCGTGAAAAACCGATGCTGATCATCCAAGAAGGCCCTCTGGCGGGCCACAGATGGGTGCTGGATAAGGATACGATCGTCCTGGGACGCGATGAGAACTGCGATATAGTCTTGCCCGAGCGCCTGGTCTCCCGCCGCCATGCCACTATCCGGCGGAAAGACAGAGGTTATCTGTTAGAAGATCTGGGCAGCAAAAACGGGACTTTTCTCAACGGACAAGCCGTCACCGAACCCATGATCTTGCAGGACGGTGATGAAATCCAGGTCGCTCTCTGTCTACGCCTGGTCTTCGTGGACGCAGGCGCGACCATGCCTCTAATATGGGAGGAAGAAGAACTTCACCGCGGTATCCGCCTCGACAAAAACAGCCATCGCGTCTGGGTTGGCAACTGCGAACTACAGCCCCCGCTCTCGCCAGCTCAATACCGCCTGCTAGAGCTATTGTACGATCACGCTGGGGCAGTATGCAGCCGCGAGGAAATAGTACACGCTGTGTGGGCCGATGCCCTGGAAGAAGGCGTATCCGATCAGGCCATTGATGCGTTGGTGCGCCGCCTCCGTGAGCGGCTGGCCGAGGTGGACCCCGATCATTCCTACATCGTCACCGTGCGGGGGCACGGTTTCCGCCTGGAAGCTCAGGGGCTCCCAGCCTCCTGACCATGCAGTGGACCTCACCCCAACAAAGCCACGGCCTGCTGGCGGATGGCTCCCAAGCGCTGGCTCAACTCCTCCCGACCGCTGTCCTCCAGGTTCTGGCCCAAAGCCTCCATGATCGCCAACAGTTCATCGTTGACCTGGGCAGCGTTCTCTTGCAACAGCGCCTGCGTGCCCTCAGGGTATTCAGCGCGAAGTAGCTGATTGATGAAGCGGATTGGAGCCGGGATACCCTCTTCGACGATGTTGAAGATCAACTCTCTCAAGGACGCCATGTCCTCGGCGGCCTCGACCTCCCCGGCCTCCTCGGCGCTCTGGATGTTGGCCTCCAGCACGGACATAAACAGGTCGTCAATGCGGTTCAGATGAGCACGAACTTCCTGCTCGCGGTCCTCGCTGAGCAGTATCTTCCTCAAAAGAGAAGATGCTTCTTCAAACAGCTCTCTGGTTTCCTCGTCCAGCTCCCTGGTGATTTCCAGAATCGTGGAGCGGAGTTGTTTCAATCGTTCCGCTTCTTCTGCGTCCGCCGCTTCAATCCGCTCGCTTAACATCTTGAAGAACTGGTAATCCACCAGCGGGCGGAGAGCCGCCACCAGCGCTCCGACTACCCCGTCATCGTGGGCAGTGATGATTTTCTCCAACAGCTCCTCACGGGTGACTTCTTCTCCCAGGCTTTCCAGGGCCTCGCGCTGCGCTTTAATGCTCTGCCCGGTGCTGCTCAGCTCCAGCAGCTTATCGTAAAGCGCCGACAAGCGTGCTACGACTCCTGCCTGTCCGGCGGCCTTGGCACTCCCGATCGCCATGATCAGCAAGCTGAAGAAGTCGTAATCTATTTCCGCGTCGTGCTCTGCCACCCGTTTTGCCAACTCCACATCGTCGTCAATAGTGAACAGTTCATCCACCAGGCGCGCCCGGGAACGCTGAGCTTCCAACATCTCCGGTGTGATCCCATCGGCTTGCAAAATGGCCTCCACCATACTCTCCAGCGAGAGGAACACCGTGGGTTGCAGGAGGTAAGCCTTACGCTGAGCGGGTGGCAGGGAGTGCATCACGGCGTTGCTCAAATCGCCAATGAGGCGCTGCTGCACGTCGCCAGTGAGATTCAGATTGTTCGGTGTCAGAACGAACAGCAATTCCTTGGCGGGGTCATGATACACCAGAGGGACGTTAAGCATTCCGCTTCTGCCGCAGTGAGGGCAGGTGACCACGTTCAATCGGCCTTGTAGTAGAATTGCCTTGAGTTCGGGATGTTGCCCCACGTCCACCACGTTCTGGATGGGAGCCGTAAATTGGTTCTTACAGAAGGGGCAAGTAACTCTAATTACCTGAGAAGGTTGTTCAGACATATTGTTCACGATTCCTTTCGGGGATATTGGGGCCTACACGGGCCCCACGTCTAGAAGGATTATAACACATTTGCTGGTTTTGGCAAAAGCGAGGTATGTGATGTAGCGGCGGACGGCCCTGTCCGCCCGGGAACGCGGCCACGGCGGGCCGCCGCTACGACTTTGCACTGATTATGCGAGGAGGTGAAGCGCTGCCCTCCCTGGGCCAGCCACCAGGATGCCAGAGATTCCCCAATTTGTCAAGTGGGCGGCGGGCTGGCGCCTCCCACATCAAAACATATTATACGAGCGAGATATGTGATGTAGCGGCCGACGGCCCGG
>JACIWR010000453.1 GCA_014360845.1 Anaerolineae bacterium | reverse complement strand
CCCGTTTTCCAAGAGAATTTCGCGTTTCGCTCCAGTTGAGCGGGACGACTCTTACCGCAATACAGCCAACGCGAGAGGGCTTGATTCTACGCAATCAGATGACACGCCACCCAGTGATCGGGCCCTACTTCCTTGAACTCCGGTTCCTGCTCATGGCAGACGTCCAATACCCGAGGACAGCGGGTGCTGAAATTGCAGCCCGCCGGTGGGTGCGCCGGACTGGGCACATCACCCTCCAGAATGATGCGTCGCCGCGTTTCCTCCACCACCGGGTCGGGGATGGGAACTGCCGAGAGCAGAGCCTGGGTATAGGGGTGGAGAGGGTTGTTGTAGAGTTCGTCGCGGTTGGTCAGCTCCACGATCTTACCCAAGTACATCACCGCTACCCGATCGGAGATGTGGCGCACCATGCTCAAGTCGTGGGCGATGAACAGATACGTAAGACCAAACTCTTCCTGCAAATCCTCCAACAAGTTCACCACCTGAGCCTGAATGGACACATCCAGCGCCGAGATAGGCTCATCACACACGATGAACGAAGGGTTCAAAGCCAGAGCACGGGCGACCCCGATGCGCTGTCGCTGTCCACCGGAGAATTCGTGGGGGTAGCGATTGATAAAGTAAGGGTTCAGACCCACCAACTGCAACAATTCCTGGACTCGCTCGCGCCGCTCCTTGCCCTTGGCCACGCCGTGCACTTCCAGAGGCTCGCCGACGATGTTGCCCACGGTCATGCGCGGGTTAAGCGAGGCATAGGGGTCCTGGAAGATCATCTGCATCTTGCGGCGCATGCGACGCAGTTGCTCGCCTTTTAGTTTGGCCAAGTCCTGGCCTTCAAAATACACCGAACCTGCCGTCGGTCTGTAAAGCTGAAGAATGGTACGCCCGGTAGTGGATTTACCACACCCGCTCTCACCCACCAGGCCCAGGGTCTCACCCCGCCGAATGTCGAAACTAATATCATCCACCGCCTTGATAGCCCCAATCTGCCGCTGGAAAATGATGCCGCGCGTGATGGGAAAGTATTTCTTCAGATGTTCCACTCGCACCAAGACGTTATCTTCGGTCATAATCCATTTTCCTCCGTACTTAATCTGATTCCCAAACGCGAGCCTTTATCCCGTCTTCGCCGTTTTGACATCTACCCAGCAGGCAATACGGTGATTGTTGGGGCCGACAGTCTCTAAAGGCGGGTTTTCTTCCAGACAACGATCAATGACATAGTTACAGCGCGGCGCGAAAGGACAGCCCGGGGGCAAGTCAATCAGGTCCGGCGGTAGCCCCTCGATGGAAACCAGCCGGTGACTCTTGCGCTCATCCAAACGCGGCAGGGAGCCGAGCAGCCCGATGGTGTAAGGATGACGGGGGTCGCCGTAGAGGTCTTTCACGTTGGCCATCTCGACGATGAAGCCGGCGTACATGACGATGACCTTCTCGGCCAGGCCGGCGATGATACCCAGGTCGTGGGTGATCCAGATAACCGCCATGCCAATCTCATCCCGCAGCCGCTTGACCAGGTCTACAATCTGCGCCTGGATGGTCACGTCCAAGGCGGTGGTCGGCTCATCGGCGATCAGAATCTGCGGGTTGCAGGAGAGCGCCATGGCAATCATCACGCGCTGCCGCATCCCACCGGAAAATTGGTGCGGGTAATCATCAATGCGCTCTTCTGCCTGGGGAATGCCGACCATTTGCAGCAATTCAATGGTGCGTTGCCGTGCCTGACTCTTGGACATGCCCATGTGCAACTCCAGGGCCTCCGACACCTGCTGACCAATGGTCAACACCGGGTTCAACGAGGTCATGGGGTCCTGGAAAATCATGGCAATCTTGTTGCCCCGCACATGACGAATTTCGTCCATGGGCATCTTCAGCAGGTCTTCCCCCTCGAAGAGGACCTGGCCGCCCACGATCTTGCCCGGCGGTTCGGGGATCAGGCGCATGGCCGATAGAACGCTCACGCTCTTGCCACAGCCACTCTCACCGACAATACCCAGGGTCTCTCCCTCATCAAGGGTATAGGAGATGCCGTTAACGGCATGTACCACACCATCTTGCGTGTAGAAACGGGTCTTTAAACCCTTCACCTCCAGCAGAGTTGTCATGCAGCTTTTTCCTCCTAAAAAATCCGACTTATCAGTTCAGCAAAAGCGTGCGGGCTATGGGCCCAGCACAGCTTGGAAAGGCTTGACTCGATCACTCGGTCTCCAGGTATGCCCGTTCGTAGCTGAAGAGCCCCTGGGGAGTGACGGAAAAGTTCTTGATATTAGGCTTGACCAGAACGTAGTCCACCCCATGATAGAGAGGTATCCACACCGCGTCCTCTACGATGATCTCCTCCGCCTGCTGATAAAGCTCCATCCTGCGCTCGGGATCGGCCTCGACGCGGGCCTCTTCCAGCAGGGCGTTGACCTCGGGGTTATCGTAGCCGGTGTGATTATACTCGCTTTCGCCGTGAAACAGGATGTCCAGGAAATTCTCCGGGTCGGGATAATCGGCGACCCAGCCCAGGCTGAACATCTGATAGCGCTGCTCGTTCAACCCCTCCAGAAAATCCCGCCAGGGCACCTGTGTTATCTGCACCTCGACGCCCAATGCTTCCTCATACGTGGCCACCAGAGCCTCCGTCACCGGATCTGCCCCGCCCTCCCCACTGACGGTGAAGGTGATGGGCGGTAGTCGGTCGGCGCCACCATACGAGGACTCTTCCAGCAGAGTGAGGGCCTGGTCCGGGTCATAAGGTATACCGGTCAACGATGCATTGTAGCCCGGCATGCCCGGGGGCAGAATGCCCGTGGCCGGCGTGACCATCTTGCCCAGGATGATGTTGGCGATGGCTTTCTTGTTGGTGGCGTAAGCGAAAGCCTGGCGCACTTTCACATCGTCGAAGGGGGGCATGGTGGTGTTAAAAGCGACGTACCACACATCCAAC
>JACIWR010000452.1 GCA_014360845.1 Anaerolineae bacterium | reverse complement strand
AGGTGAATGCCGGGCGCAAGTTACGCCCCGAGGATCACCGCGACCACGTGCGCACGAGAACCACTGTCACCCGTTCGGGGGCCGGTTACACCGTGCTCACCACCTACATGACGGGCTACATGTACGCGGAGATGGGCTACACCACGGTGATGGAGGCGGCCACCGCTCCCCTGGTGGCCCGGCACACCCACGAGGAGCTGGAGGACACGCCCATTCTCGACAAGGGTGTGTTCGTCACCATGGGCAACAATCACTTCATCATGGACTGCATCCGCAAAGGGGAGCGGGAGAAGGCCCGCGATTACGTGGCCTGGCTACTGGGGGCCAGCAAGGGTTACTCCATCAAAATCGTCAATCCGGGCGGGGTGGAGAACTGGAAATGGGGCCGCAATGTGAGCGAAGTGGACGATGAGGTCATCGGCTTTGGCGTCACGCCGCGCCAGATCATCACCACCCTGGCCTGGATCAACGATGAGCTGAAGCTGCCCCATGTGCCTCACATCCATGCCATCAACTTGGGGCAGGTGGGCAACGCGCGCACCACCGTGGAGATGATCGAGGCGCTGGAAGGGCGACGGGCCCATTTCTGCCATTTGCAGTTCCTCTCCTACGGCGAAAAGCCGGGCAAGCGCCTGCGCTCCGGCGCGGCCGAGGTCGCGCGGGCGGTCAACGAGCATCCCAACATCACCGTGGACATCGGCCAAGTGATTTTCGGCCCGGCCACCACCATGACCTCCGATGGTCCCCTGGAGTACCGTTTACATCGGTTGACGGGGGATAAGTGGCTCAACGACGACGTCGAAGGGGAGACGGGCGGCGGGATAGTGCCCATGCAGTACAAGCGCCAGCATCCCTTCAACGCCGTGCAGTGGATGGTCGGTCTGGAGCTGTTTCTGTTGATTGACGATCCCTGGCGGGTGTTCCTGACCACCGATCACCCCAACGCGGGGCCTTTCTTCCGCTATCCGCAGGTGATCAAGCTGCTGATGGACCGCGATTACCGCGCCGAGGTTTACGAGGGCCTTCATCGCCGGGCCAAGAAGGGAGCTTTGCTCCCTGAGCTGGACCGCGAGTACTCGCTGTACGAGATTGCCATTATCACCCGGGCGGGGACGGCCCGCGCCCTCGGTTTGAAAAACAAAGGGCATCTGGGCGTGGGGGCCGACGCCGATGTGACCATCTACGCCAAGCTGGACGACAAGGAAGAGATGTTCGCCCGGCCTCGTTATGTGCTCAAAAGCGGGCAGGTGGTCGTCCGCGATGGGCAGGTCGTGCGCGAGCAGCCGGGGCGCACCTTGTACGTCGCCCCGCCCTATGATGCAGGGATCGAGAAGGCCCTGCGGGCCCATTTTGAGGAGTGCTACACCATCTCTTTTGACAATTATCCGGTGGCACCGGAGTATTTACCTCATGGGCAATTGGTTCCGTGCCCGTAAGACGGGATGGCATCCCGTTCTACGTTGGTTGCGGCAGGAGGCCGCTTTATGTCTGTTTTGCACCGAGTATATCTGAGCCTGGGCGCTAATCTGGGTGACCGGCAGGGCAACATCCTGCAGGCGCTCCAGTACGTCCAGTCTCGTACAACGATTGTCAAGGTCTCATCTTTTTACGAGACCGAGCCGGTGGGGTATGTGGACCAGCCCAAGTTTCTCAACATCGCCTGCGAGTTGGAGACCGAGCTGTCCCCGCAAGAGTTGCTCCACCTGCTGAAGTGGATTGAAAAGCGCATGGGGCGGCGCGAGTCCTTCCGCAATGCGCCGCGCCCCATTGACATGGACATTATCTTCTACGATGACCTGGTCCTGGAATCCCCAGAGTTGACCATCCCCCATCCCCGCATGCACGACCGGGCTTTCGTCCTGGTGCCCCTGGCCGAGATCGCGCCCGATTTGCTGCATCCGGTGTTGAACGTGACCGTGACCGAGCTGTTGAAGCGGGTTGGCCGGGAGGGAGTCGAGCGGGTGGAGCGCAGTCTGAAGCTGCGCCTGGAACACGACGTTCAGCAATCAAGGCCGGAAGTAGCCATCAGCTTGAGCCGGGTGGGCGTCACCAATTTGCGGCGCATCATTCAGATAGAGGATGGGGCGCGGGGCACGTTGTTCTATGCCACCCTGGACCTCTTCGCTGACCTGAACCCGGCGCAGGCGGGCGTACACATGTCCCGCTTCAGCGATGTGCTGGAGGCCCTCGTGGAGGAAATCTCCCTGGAGGCCTCACCGGACATCGAGTCCCTGGCCGAGCGCCTGGCCCGACAGGTGGCCCGCAGTCAGCGCGCCGCCCGCTCCGAGGTGCACATCCGCGCCCAGTATCCGATGATGAAGGTCACTCCGGTCACCGGCAAGAGTGTCGAGGAGTTGTACACCCTTATCGGCATCGCCGCCAGCGACGGGGAACACACCAGGCGGCTGGTGGGAGTGGAGGTGGATGGCATCACGGCCTGTCCCTGCGCTCAGGATATGGTTCGCAGCTATTCCAAAGAGCTGCTGCTGGAGGAGGGCTTTTCCGAGGAGGAGGCGAGACGCATCCTGGACGTGCTGCCCCTGGCCTCTCACAATCAGCGAGGACGGGGCACGTTGTTGATCGGTTCAGAGCAGCGGGTGCGGGCCGAGAATCTGGTGCACATCGTGGAAGCCTCCATGAGTTCGGAGACCTACGAGCTCCTCAAGCGACCGGATGAGTTTTTCCTGGTCAACAAGGCTCACCGCAACCCCCGTTTCGTGGAGGATGTGGTGCGGGAGATGTTACGCAACGTGGTGGAGGTCTACCCCGACCTGCCCGACGAGGCTTTTGTGCTGGCCAAGCAGGAGAACCTGGAGAGCATCCATCAGCATAACGCTTTCGCCGAGCGCTACGGGACGCTGGGTGAGATCCGGCGGGAGATTCTGGGGGGCGAGTACAGGTTGCGGCATACCACTTTGGCGGAGTGGCTAAGAGGATTGTAGAGGCTTGTAGC
>JACIWR010000451.1 GCA_014360845.1 Anaerolineae bacterium | reverse complement strand
GAACTCGTAGGTTGCTCTTATATGCGCACTGAAGACCTGGATTACTTCTATCAAGGACGCCTGCTAAACTTCGCCCATCGGGGAGCGAGTGCCTATGCCCCGGCCAACACCCTCTCCGCCTTCCGCCTAGCGGCGGAACTGGGAGCCGATGGCGTCGAATTGGATGTACAGCTCTCCAGGGACGGCGAAGTGGTGGTCATCCACGACTTCACCGTGGACGCGACCACCAACGGCAGCGGTCCGGTAGCCCATAAGACCCTGGCCGAATTACAGGCGTTGGATGCCGGATCGTGGTTCGATCCTGCTTTTGCCGGCGAACACATCCCCACTTTGCAGGAGGTAATGGACGCCGTCGGGCATCGCCTTCTCCTGAACATTGAGATCAAGCTGCCTTTCACCCTGCGGAACACCGGGCTGGAGGCCGAGGTGGTACGTCTCATTGAGGATAACAATCTGCTCTCCAGGGTGATTGTTTCCTCCTTCCATCCCCTGGCCCTGCGTCGGGTAAAAGCGCTGAACAGGCGAATCCCCACTGGCCTGCTCTACGCCCATAACTTGCCGATATACCTGCGGCGGGCCTGGTTTGCCCCCCTGGTTCCTCACGAGGCCCGTCACCCGGATTTCACCCTGGTCACCCCGGCTTACGTGCGAACGATGAAAGCTCGCGGTTATCGCATCAACGTGTGGACGGTGGATGATCCCACCGAGATGCGTCGTCTTTTGGCTTTGGGGGTAGACGCCATCATCACCAATCGCCCGGACTTGTTGCGTCAGGTGATGTCCGCCGGTTGCTAGTTGCTGGTGGACGGCGAAGCCTTGAACCCGGAACCCGAAACTCTCCCGGTGTTCCCGATGAATAGCGCATTAGCATGCCATTGGGCTCATGAAACGCTCTGTCAAATCTTACACTTGAGCGAGGTATGTGATGTAGCGGCGGACGGCCCTTCGACGAAGCTCAGGACATGCCCTGTCCGCCCGGGAACGCGGCCACGGCGGGCCGCCGCCACGCCTTTGCACTAATTATACGAGGAGGATAACGAAATGGCGATCAAATTCCCGACCGATGAATGGATCAAGGCTCTCTGCGAGGAGCTGAACAAAAGTGAGGCCTACGCCCAGGCAGCGGCTACCTGGGAAGGCGATTTCTATTTCATCGTCGAGCCATGGGGAGACCGCACGGAACCGGTCTATCTGTACATGGACCTCTGGCACGGGAAATGCCGCAGCGCCGGTGTGGTGGCCAATCCGGAGGAAAAGAATCCGGAATTCGTCATCTCCGCCACCCTGGACAACTGGCGCAAGGTCGTCGAGAAGCGTTTGGACCCCATTCAGGGAATGATGACCCGTAAGCTCAAGCTGAAGGGCAACATGATGAAAATCATGAAAGTGCCCAAGGCCGCCGCGGAACTGGTGAACTGCTGTACGCTGATCACGGAATTCCTTGAATAGCGAAAGGTAGGGATGGTTCTTTTTCACCGTGAGACATCGGCTCAGAGGAGGTGGACCGTGTGGTATTTCAAGAGTCCTGAGGTCGTGTATGGCGATGATGCTCTCGGTTACCTGGACACCCTGCCGGGTAACCGCGCTTTCATCGTCACCGACCCTGTGATCCTTGAACTTGGCTTCGCGGCTCTGGTCGAAGAACACTTGAACACCGCCGGGATGCAGACCGCGGTCTTCGCCGAGGTGGAGCCTGAGCCTTCGCTTCAGACCGTGCGCCGGGGGGCCGCCACCATGCGCGATTTTGCCCCCGATTGGATCATCGGCCTGGGAGGCGGGTCCAGCATGGACGCGGCCAAGGCGATGTGGATTCTCTATGAACGACCCGACCTGGACCCGGCGGAGATCAACCCTTTCACCGAGCTGGGCCTGCGCCAGAAGGCGCGTCTCATCGCCATCCCCACCACCAGTGGCACCGGGGCCGAGGCGACCTGGGGCATCGTCCTCACCGATGAGGTGGAACAGCGCAAATTGGCTCTGGGCAGCCGGGAGGCGCTGCCCGACATCGCTATCGTGGACCCGGCTTTGGTGATCAATCTGCCACCCCAAATCACAGCCGACACCGGCATGGACGCTCTGACCCATGCCGTGGAGGGTTACACCAGCGCCTGGCACAACGACTTCTGCGATGGTTTGTGCCTTCAGGCTATCAAACTCATCTTCGAGTATCTGCCCCGCGCCTACGCCCGCGGTAGCGAAGACCCCGAAGCGCGGGAGAAGATGCACAATGCGGCCTGCATCGCCGGGCTGGGCTTTGGCAACTCGATGGCCGCCCTGGCCCACGCTATGGGCCACGCCCTGGGCGGGGTCTTCCACGTGCCCCACGGCCGGGCGGTGAGCATTTTCTTGCCCTACAGCATCGAGTTCACCGTGCGAGGTGGAGGAACGCGCTACGCTGAGATAGCGCACTTCCTCGGCCTGGCGGCTGGCGACGAGGCCACCGGCGCCCGAAGCCTGGTGGAAGCCATCCGCAAGCTGGCCCGGCAGATTAATCAGCCCCAGACGGTTCGCGAATTGGGTATCGCGCCGGCGGAGTTCGAAGCCAACTTGCCCAAGCTGGTGACGAACGCGGAAACCGACACCCAGATGGTTACCAGCACCCGGATGCCCAGCGTGGAGCAATGCGAACAACTATTTCGTTACGCTTACGAGGGCAGGGAGGTGGATTTCTGATGGGCGATTCTGCCGCGGGTACTGTGTTGCTCATTGCTTGCCCGGCCTTTGTGTTAGGCACTTTGCTCACTGCCACTATTGCCGCTGCAATCATGTGGTGGCAGCGTGCCCGGTGGGAGAGATACGTCAGACGCGAACGAGACCGCATTCTGGCCGAGGCCGACCGGCGGGCAGAAGCCCGGGGAGTGAAGTACTTCGAGCAACAACGGGCTCACCTGGAGCAAACTTATCAGCAACGTTTCACCGGCTTACTGCAGCAATGGAAAGCGGAAGAGGAGGGGAAGATACGGCGCGAATCAGCCGCG
>JACIWR010000450.1 GCA_014360845.1 Anaerolineae bacterium | reverse complement strand
AAAAGTGCGTCGCACCTTTGCCTAATCTGAGTAGGGCGGGGCCATGCCCCGCTGCATCCTCGTCGGGCCGCGGGCCCGACCTTCTTGGGGCGGCTTGCTAAAACACTATGGGGCACGGCGCACCGTGCCCCTACGTTTCTCTACAAAAGGTGCGACGCGCACCTCGCAGGTGCGTCGCACCTTATCCGTTTTGGCCGAAAGCCTGTTCCATCGCCCTGGCGGTGACGGCGGCGTAAATCGCGCCCAGCGAACTCAGAAAGTCCTGAGGCCCTTCCCAGAAGGGAGGTGCTCCTAACCGCTTCAGCACGGCTGCCTCAACGGGTGGCGGGGCTATGGTCACCCGGAAATCGTCCAGGTCCTCACCCAGGTCCCAATAACGATCGAGGCTGGCTTCCAGCGGCGCACTCTCAACGGCGGGGGTCTGCTCCGGTTCATAGGGGGTTGCCGGTTCGGCGATCACGGCGGCCCCGGCAGCGCGCTTAGCCCGCAGCGCCTCCATAATCTGCTCTTTCGTCCGCCCGCGCAGGCGAAAGAGCAGGAACGGGTCCTCGTCGAAACGCTCGCCCAGCAAGAAGTAGACGGCGGCAATATGCTTGCAGGGATTGGCCCAATCCGGGCAGGAGCACGAGGTCACCAGGTCCTTCGATCGCCCTGGAAACAGTGACACCCCCGCCGTGGCGAAGGCCTCCTCGATGTTCGGGGGCATCTCGCCGGCCAGCAGTTTGGCGGCGAAGAGAGCCTGTTCCGCCATGGCCTCGACCACCTTGTCCCACTCCTCATCGCTGAGAGGCGTGATCTCGATCCTCACATTGTAGGGCGTGCGGCGGGAGCCCTGCACGCGAGCGGTGATTACTCCTGCCTGCTCGTTGATCTCCAGCACTTGACCTTTGCGGGCGTAGCGCCGCCCTCGCGCCAGACGCTTGGAGTCCATAATCGCCTCCAGCGCACGAATCCAGCGCCCGGCCCACCAGGTCTTGCCAATTTGCCCCCGCTGGCTCTTGGCTTTGATCCCGCCTTCCACCTCAATGGGTTGCGAGGGCGGGAAGTAATACCAGTCATCGCGATAGTATCGCCTTCGGGCCATTGTCACCACTCCCTTCAGGTGACAGTCACCTCTGAGGTGACTGTCACCTGACTGTCACCTGAAATTCGCTATTCATTCCCCCACTGCTTCTCGCCGCAGGGCGAACAGATCGCGCAACTGCTCAGTGGAGAGCTCGGTCAGCCAGGCTTCGCCCGTGCCGATGACGGTTTCTGCCAGAGCTTTCTTGCTCTCGATGAGCTCGTCAATGCGCTCCTCCATCGTGCCCACGCAGATGAACTTATGCACCAACACATCCCGTTTCTGCCCGATGCGGAAAGCGCGGTCGGTGGCCTGATTCTCCACTGCCGGGTTCCACCAGCGGTCAAAGTGAAAAACGTGATTGGCTCGTGTCAGGTTCAGGCCCAGACCGCCGGCTTTGAGCGAGAGGACGAATATCGCCGGGCCGTGGGGGTCCTCCTGGAAACGGGCTATCATCCGGTCCCGCTGCTTGGCGGGTGTGCCGCCGTGCAGGAACAGCACTTCGCCCCCAAAAGTGGCCTGCAGGTAGGCCTTGAGCATCTTCCCCATTTCGGCAAACTGGGTGAAAACCAGCGCCCGGTCGCCGACAGACAACGCTTCCTCCAGCATCTCCGTCAGACGGGCCAGTTTGCCCGATCGCCCAGGCAAGGCGCTGCCGTCGCCCAGGAATTGGGCCGGATGGTTGCAGACCTGCTTCAGCTTCAACAGTGTGGACAGCACCACTCCCCGCCGCTGGATGCCCTCCGACTCCTCGATCTGGCGCAGCGAATCGCGCACCACGGCCTCGTACAGAGTAGCCTGCTCTGGGGTCAGGTTGCAGTAGACTTTCATCTCCATCTTTTCGGGCAGGTCCTTGATGACGCGCGGGTCGGTCTTCACCCGGCGCAGGACGAAGGGGCCGACTAATGACTTCAGCCGCTTGGTGGTTTCCTCGTCCCGGTAACGCTCGATGGGCAGGGCGAAACGCTGGCGGAATTTCTCCCGCGAACCCAGGTAACCGGGGTTCAGGAACTCCATGATGGACCACAGTTCCGAGAGGCGGTTCTCCACCGGGGTGCCCGTCAGCGCCAGACGGTAGTCGGCCGACAGGCGGCGGGCGGCCTGGGACTGTTTGGCCGATGGGTTTTTGATGTTCTGTGCTTCGTCTAGAATCACGCCGCCCCACTTCACCGCCGACAGTAGTTCCTCGTCGCGGCGCACCAGGCTGTAGCTGGAGATGACCACGTCATGTTGCTGGACGGCGTCAATAAAGTCCTCGCCGCTCAAGCGGTCGCTGCCGTGATGGACCAGCACCCGCAGCTCAGGCGCGAAGCGGGCTATCTCCCGTTGCCAGTTGCCGACCACCGAGGTCGGACAGACGATCAGGGCCGGTCGGTTATAACCGCGTTCGCGGTCGTGCAGGATCAGGGCGATGGCCTGGATGGTTTTGCCCAGGCCCATGTCGTCAGCCAGGCAGGCTCCCAGTCCCCAGCGCCGCAGGAAGGCCAGCCAGGAGAAGCCTCGCACCTGATAGGGCCGTAGCTGGCCGACGAAACCTTTGGGTGCGCTCAGCAGGGGCAGCCCTTGTTCCGCCCCCGCCGCCTCGGTCAACTGGTGCAGCATGTCCTTGATCCAGCCCGTGGTCTTGACGCCAGTGACGGGCAAGCCTTCTTTTGTGCCCTCGGGCCCCAGGGACAGGCGCAACGCCTCGCGCAGGGGCATCTCTCCCTGCTCGCGTTGTGATTCCCAGAAACGAATGGCCGCTTCCACCTGCTCCGGCTGGAGTTCCACCCACTGACCGCGAATTTGCACCAGAGGCATTTTCAACGCCGCCAGCTTGTCGAACTCCTCACGGCTCAGCGGCTCCCCGCCCAGGGATATCTGCCACTTGTACTGGACAAGCTAGACGAGACCTAGCAGACCGGAGATGACCACCT
>JACIWR010000045.1 GCA_014360845.1 Anaerolineae bacterium | reverse complement strand
GTCCCGCAGTTGATGAAGTTTAAGAAATTATTCGGATAACAGAAGCTGCCCGGCCGCCCCGAGCTAAAGCCTTCGGCGCGGCTCAGGCCGAGGGCTCAGGGCTGAGCAGCCCAAGCCCGCTGAAGGCGGGCTATTGGTGCGCTCGAACGGTCGTTTAGGGCGCTTGCAGCGCCCTTCTGCCGCTCAGCCTGGGGCTTCGAGCCCCAGGCGAGGCCGGAGGCGATAACCCAATTATTTTCTGAAAGTTCATGCACTGCGGGACAGACCTTCCGCTCGCGGAGTCCAACTCCGCGAGAACAGGAGATCACAACCGGCAGCAGGAGTGAGATCACCAGACCCCCCAAACTTGCCAAGAGTAACGCTTCGTGGTAGTATAAGGACACCACTATGACGGCACCACCAAACGTTTTCCATGAGCCTGGCTCAGGGGTGATCACAAATGATTTCACCCACTTCTACTGACCCGAATACTCCGGCGGGGCAAGACCCACCGCGCAGGTCGCTGCAGCGCGCCGTGATCCTCTGGCTGGTGGCAATGGCACTGGTCACCTTCTTCCTCCCCCTCTACCTCATCTCCACCGCCATCCGCGCCAACAACTCTCACCTGGAAGCCAACCTGCAATCCGTCCGAGCGGAACTGACCAGAGTGTACACCTCAGCGCCCGACGTTCAAGAGTTGATGACTAATCTGGCCCAGCTCCAGGAAGCCATCGCCAGACTGGAAGAGGCCTACCCCACCGTCGCAGCCCAGCACACCGATTGGCCGACCATCATGTCCGCCATTGGTCGCTATGACCCGAAGCAAATCGCCCTCATCTCGTTGACTCACGCCGATAACCGCATCACCCTCAATGGCCGGGCCGTGAACGATGCCGCCGTAATCGCCTATGCCCGCTCCCTGGAGGAATCCAATCTCTTCTCCCGCGTCGTCGTGCAATCCATACAAACCATCGCCACCCCCTTCGCCACCGCAACCAGCACAACCGCAACTCCAGGGGCGACCGCTACCCCCACGGCGACAGGTTCCCCGCCCCCCACCACCTTCGACATCTACGAGACCGATGATTTCCAGCCCAAAGACATCATCCTGGGCCAGCCCCAGTCGCACAACTTCAATCCCATTTACGACGTGGACAAGGTCAAATTCCTGGCCAAGGCCGGACGCTACTACCGGGTCTACACTTTCGACCTAGCTCCGGGGGTGGATACTTTTTTGACGGTAAGCGTAGCCGGGACCAGTTACAGCAACGACGACCGCCAACCCGGCGATCTCAGCTCCGAGGTCGTATTCCAGGCAACGGAGGACCGCGACGTGGAAGCGGTCATCAAAGTGACCAATCGCGGCCAATATGGTGCCGACATGTGGTACCAGATCACCGTGGAGGAAGTGGTGCCCACCCCCACCCCAACCCCCACCGAGACTCCCACTCCGACCTCCACACCCACCGTCACCCCCACGGCCATACCGACCGACACTCCCACCGCCACCCCTGACCTGCGCGATTCTTACGAGCCGGACGATACCGAGCCCAAACCTATCGCCGTGGGAGAGACCCAAACCCACAATTTCTACCCAGACAACGACGTAGACACAATGAAATTCCTGGCCAAGGCCGGACGCTACTACCGAGTATTCTCTTCCAACTTAACGTTAGGAGTGGACACCACCCTGACCGTGACCATCGAGGAAGACACCTACACCAACGACGACCGCCAACCGGGCGACCTGAGCTCCGAAGTAGTGTTTCAGGCCAAGGCCGATCACGACGCGGAAGCCGTCATCAAAGTGACCAATCGCGGCCAATTCAGCCCCGACATGTGGTATCAAATCACCGTCGAAGAGGTCCTGCCTACCCCCACCCCCACGTCCACCACAACCACATCCTCCGCCAGACCGCCGGGCCTGGCTTCGCTGCTGCCCGGATCAAGCGGTAAGGGGAAGAGCGCGCTCACCCTGGATGACTCCCAGTCGGTTCAGTTCGTGATTGTGCTTGAACTAAAGACGGAAGCGCCATGAGCTACCAGAGAAACAGGAGAGAACATATCCTAACCCAAGAACGCCTCTACTCCCTGCTTGCCGTGGTGACCATCATCCTGATAGGGGGTGTCTACTTTCTGTTCGTCAGATCAGCCATCGTGCCCCAGCTACGCGCCAGGGAAGAGCTGACCACTCAGTTGGCCTCGGCTGAGAGGGACTTAAGCGCGGCCAGGCAATCCCAGGGACAGGCCCCCGAACAACTGCGACAGCAAATCGCCACCGCCCAGGCCCAACTAAGCGAAGCGGCCAGCGTCTTCCTCAGCGAATCCCAGGCGGCCAACATCCTGAACAAGCTATACCAGTACGCCGCCGAAACTGGAGTGGAGATCACCAGCCTGCAGAGCCAGCCCGGACCGCCACAGGAAGAAAAAGCCGTGTACGACGTCCGCGCCTTTCAACTGCAGGCCGTGGGCAGTCTGCCCCAACTGCTGGATTTTGTCAGCCGCATCAAAGAAGCGCAACTCCACAGCTTCGCTATCAGCAACGTGAACATCTTGCAGAGAGAGAACACGCACACCCTCACCATGAGCATCGCCCTCTACACCTCACCTTACGCCGCCGGCGCCCAACCGACGCCGGTAGCAACCCCCGCCGACCTGACACAGCTAAACGAGGCACTGTCGCAGGCCTGGGCGTCGGAGCAATGGGCGCAGGCCATAGGACTCATTCAGCAGATTCTGGCCATAGACCCCAACTACCCTAACATGACGGAAATGCTCTACACGGCCTACGTCAACTACGGCTACCAGCTCCTGAACGAAGGCAACACCAGCGGAGCAGTGATCCAATTCAATCTGGCGCTGGGGATCAAACCGGGCGGGGAGGAAGCCCTGGCGGGTCTGCAACAAGCCTCCACCACGCCAACTCCCCTCCTGACCGAGGAAGAGCGCCTGGCTCAGCAACTGCACGCCCCCTGGGCCGCCGAGGATTGGGAAGAGGTCATAAGAATCATCGAACAGATACTGGCCATCAACCCCAACTACGACGATATGACCGGGAAGCTCTACGCAGCCCACGTCAACTATGGGTACAAACTCATGGCCGAGGGAAAGCTGGAGCAGTCGAAAGAGGAATTCACCCGCGCCTTAGCCATCAAACCCGACGGAGAGGAGGCCATTGCCGGCCTGCGCCAGTTGGCCAGCGAGACACCCCCACCAACCCCCACCCCCCAGGTTCAATACATCATCTACGTCGTGCGCCAGGGCGATACCCTGTTCTCCATAGCTCGAAGATATAACACGACCGTGCAGGCCATCATGGAGGCCAACGGGTTGACCAGCTACACCATCTACGTGGGACAGCAATTACGCATCCCCCAGTAGGGACGCGCCTTCGGTTGCCTCCCGCTCAGAAAGCCGAGCTAGTTTCCAGTACAAAACGCAGCGGCCGACCGCTGCTGCGCCCTGAGCCCGTCCCGAGCGGAGTCGAGGGGCGGAGACGAAGGGCTGCGCCCTGAGCGGAGACGAAGGGCCGCCCGCCGCTACGTGCTTCGCACCGAGTACGAGCTAGGCGCAAAGGGTGGTCAACAGACATGGCAATCCGGCCAATTCATCCAGCACGTGTCCCAAGGGATGAGCGGCGACAAAATCCAAACACCAAGGGGGAGTATAGGGGGTACGCAACAGCACAAAGGGGATACCCATCACCAAAGGCAGCGCCCCGGGCAGGGAGAGAGTATCGGCCACAACTACCAGACCAGCACCAGAGCTCATCTCGCCCCGCAGCGCCCGATAATAAGCCGGACGACGTAAATCCACCTGATGCAACTCGTCCACGGGCAAAATCTGAATCCGCCCCCAACGGGGATGCGAGAACCACTGTCCCCAATGCGGATCCATCTCATACTGGCGCGTATCGCCCAAGATAACCAGCTCCCCCAACCCCAGCGTGGATAGGTTACGCTGCACCTTGTCGCCCAGGGAATTGGTGAGAACGAGGGGGACAAAGGAGGGATGGGCCATCAGCTCGGCCAGCACCGCCCGCGTCTCCGGTCGAAAACAGGGGGCGAGCTCGGCTGTGTGCCGATGGAAGAGATAGTTGGTGCAATCCACCACCGGGTCGTACTCGGCAGAGGGAAAAGCCCGAGTCACAGCGCGCAAATAATCGGGATTGCCCCGCAGCATGGCCTGCAGCGTGGAGGTGTTCAGGATAAAAGCCCCTTCATCGCAGTACGAGGCGATTAAACCATTGACCTCCCACCAGTGCTGATGCGGAGCAGCCAGCAGAGCCTCACGGGCAATCCGGTAGTCCTCCTCCAGCCGGGACCGGGGAACCCGCAAAATGTCCCGGGCCAGTGTATCCAACGACTTGTCGGCCAGAGCGGTGACTTGTTCCTCCTCGGCGGTTAAAGTGCCATCATAATCCAATATCACTTTCCAGTAAGCAGACATCACCCTTCCCTTCAAGACCCTCTACATCGGGCCAGGAATCGCCCTGCAACTAATCGCCCGGTGCGGTGTTTTTACCAGTAACTGTTTGTAGTGGTGACTTCAGTTGCTTTTCACCAAAAGACTCGCTGTATCTTCTCAATAATTTGGGGTAGGGGCAGGTCTTGCACCTGCTCGCCTGGGCGACCGCAAGGGTTCGCCCCTACATTTTGAGAAGATACAACTCGCTTATCAGGAGAGAGAAAAATGAGCTCACTGCCAGTTCGAATCGTCACGGATAGCGGCTGCGATCTGCCGCACGCCCTTCTCGAGGCGCTGAAGATAACCGTGGTCCCCCTCGTGGTCCGCTTCGGCTCCGAGGTCTACTCCAACGGGGAACTTTCGCGCGAGGAATTCTGGGAAAAAGCTAAGGCCGCCCCTCCCTATCCCCAGACCTCTCAGCCCTCCGTGGGTGCCTTCGAAAAAGTCTTCGAGCGCCTGACCGGTGAAGGGGCCTCTGTGGTCTGCCTCACCCTGACCAGCAAACACAGTGGCACGTACAACAGCGCCTGGACAGCCAGTCAGAGATTTGCCGGGCTGGTTCACGTGATTGATACCGCCTCCCTCTCCCTGGGACAGGGGCTGCAGGTGCTGGCCGCAGCCCGGGCCGCGGCGGCGGGTCGCATTGCCGAAGAGATTGTAGACCTGGTAAAGAACCTGCGAGAACGCACCAAGCTCTTCATCCTGCTCGACACCGTGGAGTACCTTCGCCGGGGCGGCCGGGCCGATGGCTTGATGCCCATCCTGGACCGCGTGGCGCGCGCCTTGCGGGTCAAGCCCATGCTGACCCTGGTGGAGGGCCAGCTCAGTTTGCTCACCCTGGCCCGCTCCCACACCAACGGTCTGGCCCGGCTGAGGCGAGAGGTGGAACGGCTGATGCCCGTGGAGCAACTGGCCGTGGTGCACAGTCGCTTCGCCGAGATGGCAGCCGACGTAGCTCAGCGCCTGGCAGAACTGACGGGGCTGTCCTCGTCCCAAATGCTCTTCGCCGAGACAGGCCCCATCCTGGCCGCCCACGCCGGCCCCAAAGTGATCGGGGTAGCCGCCGTCCAAAGCGAAAACAGGCCGTGACTACTCAGCCTATGCTCCAAGTCCCCGTCCCGGGGACGTTCCATGCGGCAAGATGCTGTCTTTTGCGCGGTTTTCTCAGCCGAGACGCCCCCGGGACGGGGGCTACGAGCCTGGGGAGGACAGTGCGCCTGCTAGCCTGAGTAGTAACAACAGGCCAGAGAAATAAACCAGGCTTAGCCGCATCAGCCGGGGGCGTCGTCCGCCGGTTCCTCGCCCGAAACCGCAATGCGCACACTGACCGCTCTTCCCAGGAGCCCTGTCAGTGTGCGTTGTATCAGGGGCAACAGGCGATTCTCCAACCACGCCTGGGCGTATTCAGTGCGCACAGCGATAGTGAGCACGTCGTCTTGCACATCGGCGATATAAGTCCCCTGCAACCACGTGTCGAAAGTGGCCCGTGTCATCTGGAAACGGAGCTCGTGCAGGGCTTGTTTCCAAAGCGAGACCGAGTCCCACTCAGTGCCCGGAACCGGAAGCCGCGGCACTTCCTCGTCTGCGTGGCGCTCTTCCGCCACGATTATGCCCTTCTCCAGCCACGAGTCGCGGATCTCCTGTGCAACCACGGGATCAAATCCGTCCGGTTGGCCCCACCGGCCCTGGATAGCGCTGACCAGCATCGCCGGCGGATCGTGGGGCCGGCGGGCCGGAAGCCATTCAATCTGCTGAGCAATCTCTTCCAGGGGATATTTCTCTACCAGAATTTCTGCCACTGAACCAGATACGCCGAGCGCGATCAGCTCTGAGAGCACAGCATCGGCAACAACAGTGGGACCCACTACTTCGATTATTTCGCTAATGTTAGTCAGTTTTGTTAGTTGTTCTTGTTCGGTTCGTGACTCACGAGCACCCTGCTTGTGACTCACGAGTACCCTGCTCGTGAGCCACGAGTACCCTGCTCGTGAGTCACTAGCACCTTTTTCCGATAACCCTGGTCGTGTCTCACGAGCACCTTTATCTTCGCTGCCTGAGGCTGGGAGAGCGGAGAGGCTTTGGTCGTCCGGGCGGAGCACTTTCGGGGGCCGGCCCCCTTTGCGCGCGCGGCGTTCCTGCCAGATTTCCGGCAGAGTTTGATGCTTGCCCAGTGCTTTGCGTACCTGCTGAACCCAGGCCATCCAGTTCTTGCCCGGGTTTTGAGCTTCTATCTCGTCCAGGCGGGCGGCGATGCGCGCCTTGAGTTCGGGGGTCAACGGGGGAGGATCGAGGATGTAGTACTCGTTGCTGGTGCGCTCGTTGCCGCTGTCCACGAAAATCAGCTCGCATATCTCCAGCAGCTTGTTGCCCCGGATGACCAAGTCAACACTGCACTGGAGGTATTGGGCCATGGTGCGCAGGCTGCCCCAGCTACTTTCCGTATCCTTGTTGGCCATGGAGAGGTACACGGAGTAGAAATACAAAGCGTCTCCCACGCGCAGGATGGGCAACCACTCGCGGGCGATGACGTTGTCCGTGGTGTATTGGTTTGGTTTGCGTCGGTCGCGGACGATGATAGTCTTCTCGACCTCTTCGGACATCACATCCCCTCGACAACATCGGGCTGAGGCAGGGAGATTGGGCTGGGTGTGCTTCGGTTTGGGAGCAGGTTGATCCCGTGGCCGCCCGCCGCTGGGCCCCTACAGCGGCGGGCGGTCCTTCGTCGGGGCTCAGGACGCAGCCCTTCGTCTCCGCCCCTCGACTCCGCTCGGGACGGGCTCAGGGCGCAGCAGCGGTCGGCCGCTACGGTGAAAGACCTGCCCCGAAAGAGAAATGCACTCATTAGGCCGGGGCACTTGACAAGCAGGCCGGAGTGTGCTATTCTTAAAAGCGAAGAGCGCAAAGGGATAAACTCCCTGCCTGACCCCAGGAGCTCTTCATCACGCCGGTTGAGTGGCCGGACTCGACCGGCGTCTTTTTTGCCAGGGAGTGTAGAGCTATTGCTCTTGCTGTAATTTTTCTAGCAAAGCTGTGGCTTGGGCGATGATATGTTGGAGCATCTGGCGCACTTGATCTTTGCTGGCCGGCTCCAGTACGGTGAGCAGGTCCAATTGCAGGCTCTCGATTTTACGCTGGGCTGCTTTTAAGGCAGGCAAGGGGTCGTAAGGTCGGGCTGTAGCAGAGGATTGCGCCTGTCTCACCGCCAGCTTGATCCCCTCGCGATCTAATTCCCCACTGCTGGCTTTGGCCAACAGTTCCTGGCGCACTTGTGTGTCTTCGATTTTAGCGATCTCGCGCCCCTCCACGATGCCCAGCTCACCCTGGCGCACCTGCTCCGCCACATCCGGTTTTTGCAGCAGTTTGAGCAGGTCACTGATGTGCCCCGCGCTTTTGCCCACTTTTTGCGAAATCTGGCGGTAGGAGTAGCCGAGCTGTACCAGGCGATGGTAGGCTTCGGCCTCCTCGATAGGGTTCAGGTCCTTGCGTTGCACATTCTCGGTGATGGCCACTTCGAGCATCTGGCCGTCGCTGAGATCACGAACGGCCAGGGGCAGCTCGGTGAGACCGGCCATTTGCGCCGCCCGTAAGCGACGTTCACCATAGGCCAGTTGATAGCGGTCTCCCACCCGGCGAGCTACCAGGTGTCCGTAAAACCCTTGGGCGCGAATGGAAGCCGCCAGCTCTTCCAGCGCTTCTTCTCCGAAGTCCTGCCGCGGCTGGAAGGGGTTGGGGTCTATCTGGGAGAGGGGCACTTCGATCACCTCGGCCAGCCCCTCGCCTTCGAGAATGCGGTCCAGCAGATCAAAGCTGAGGGCGCGTTGGGCGTCTTCAGCGGTCACACGGGCTTTCTTAGGCATTTCGCTTCACCTCTTGCCCCAACAGTTCCCTGGCCAGGGCCCGGTAGGCGGTCGCCGCCGCACCATGGCGGTCATACTCCAGCACGCTCTGACCGGTCAGCGGGGCTTCTTTGAGCCGCACGTTTAGCTTAATCACCGTGTCGAAGATGGGCACCCGTCCCTGGAAGACTTGCCGCGTGTTGGCGATGATGTCCCGGGCGTGCAAGGTACGGGTGTCGGCCATGGTCAGCAGGATGCCGGCGATGCGCAGGTTACGATTCACCCGGCGCTGGATTTTGGCGATGGAGCGCAGCAGGAGATATACTCCCTTGAGCGCCAGGTAATCCGCCTGCAAGGGGATGATGACCTTATCGGCGGCGGCCAGGGCGTTGGTGGTCAATATACCCAGGCTGGGGGGACAATCCACAACAATGGCGTCGAAGTGGTTGCGGATGGGAAATAAGGCATCGCGCAGAGCGTAGACCCCCAACGGCTCGCGTACCAGGTCCAAATCGGCCTGGCTGAGTTCGATGTTGGCGGGGACGAGGGTCAGCCCCGCTTTGGTGGTCATCATGACTTTCTGCAAACTCAGCGCTTCATCGTCGTTGACCACGCTGGCCAGGGCATTGTACACCGTGAGGTCTAGCGCATCGGGGTTAATGCCGAGGGCCAGGGTCATGCTGGCTTGGGGATCGAGGTCAATCAAGAGTACACGCTGTTTCAGTTCGCTCAGGGCCGCGCCCAGGTTGATCGCCGTGGTGGTTTTACCGACGCCACCTTTTTGGTTAGCGATGGCGTAGATTGTGGACATAATTTACCGCCTTCTTGGGGGCTGGAGACCAGCTCGGCTAACGAGCTGGGAGACCACTATCTATATTTCTGGAAATCTGGACTTTTAGACTTTCAAAAGTCTGGAATTCCGATAAGTCAAGTATCTCCGCCATGCGCGCCAGCATTTCGATACTCAGACCCACAATGTCACTGCGGTCTACTTTGAAGTGCTTGCTCCACAGATAGTGCAGGTCGTTGAGGGTTTCTTTCTGTTCCGGTGTCAGGTAGACGGTGGTCTGTTTGCGTTGTCGAAGGCTACGCGGTCGGCCCGGCCGAGCAGTCGGGCGCACACGGCGCTCCGCTTCGTAGAGATCAGCAAAAGTTCCTTTCTTCTTGGGCGGGGACATGGTTTTAATCTTCTCCGATCTCGGCAATGGCCTGCTGTACTAAATCTGCATCTATGATGTTCACCCCATTGATCAGCGCCAGAGGCAAGACGTTAAGCCCTATGACACACACGTCGCGGGGCATCCCTTTGCTGTGGTCGTAAATGAGTTGAAAGGCGTCTTCGGTGAAGAGGGGCTCCTGTCGGCCGGCGACCATGACCCGGAAGTTGATCATGTTACGGGTATCTTGCATGTCCAGCGGCTCTATGGTGGAGCGGGTGGCGATACGGGATTGCAGAGAGCGTTTCAGTCGCAGCTTGTTGCGGAGTTCGTTCTGGCCGATGAGGATGATCTGGATCAGCTTCTGGGAGTTGGATTCGAAGTTGAGCATCTGGCGGATGAGTTCGAACTGTTGGCCGACCAGAGATTGCGCTTCGTCAATGATGACTACAGTGTTTTTCCCCTGTTCCCAGATGTCCACCAGGTAAGCATTCAGCAGTTCGATCTGGGCGTATTTGCTGCGCTTGGGAGGCAGGCCAAATTCGCTGCAGATGGCTTTCAGGAACTGGAATTCTGAGGGGAAGATGGGCATGGGCATATAAGCGGCTTCGTAGGCCGGATCATCGTTGTATATCTGGTAGATGCGCCGCGCGATGGTGGTCTTACCCACGCCAATGTCCCCGTAGACTACGGACAATCCTTGGCGCTGTTCGGCGGTGTAGGTGATTTTGGCCAGGGCTGTTCTGTGCTGAGCGGACAGGAAAAAGAAGCGAGGATCAGGTGAGAGGGAAAAGGGAGGCTCAGCTAAGCCAAGCGGGCTTAAATCTAGCATTTCATATTCCCTCTGGTTTTGATTTCGGTTTAATTATACCACTATAGTGCGAAAATTGCAAGTTGCTCGCGGGGAGGGTCGGGGAAATAATTGTCATAATGTGAAGAGTTTGGTGAGATGAGTTTGATTCTTGAGAGGGGAGAGGATATTGCGATGCACTGGGGGAGGGGCGGCGTATTTCAGGGTAGGGACAGAAGCGACCGGCCAGCGTCACTACTACAAATCCGTAGCAGCCGAGCGCTGCTGCGTCCTGAACCCGGCGAAGGGCCTGTCCTGAGCTCCGACAAAGGGCTGCGCCCTGAGCGGAGACGAAGGGCTGCGCCCTGAGCGGAGACGAAGGGCTGCGCCCTGAGCGAAGTTGGGGTAGCCGCGCTTTCCATAGCGCGGCCCGACGCCTCCCAGCACCGCCCATATTCTGGGGGGATGGGAGAGGTCTCCGAGGCCAGGGCACAGCAGCAACTCGCCCCAAAAGTGAAATACACTCCAGTGAGGGGCGGACTCGTATGTCGGGCGGTTTTGTGGTATACTCTTGTCAACGAATACCCAGCGAAAGGCGTTAACCGCTGTTGCGTTTCGGTTCCGGCACTTTGATCAGAGTGAGGGTGGAGATCAGGAACAGCGCGCCGTAGATGGCGAAGACGATCAGGTAACCCAGGCCGGGCCGGTAGGCGTTGAAGAAATCGGCCATGGGGCCGCCGATGCCCGCTCCGACGATGCCCGCCCCCGCTCCGGCCAGGTTGGAGATGCCCAGGTAGCGCCCCGCCTCCTCCGGTGGCACCAGGTCTGTGCCCAGGGCCCAGTTAGTGGTCATGAAGACGCCGGCCGCAACGCCGATGATGCACCCGCTGACCAGCACCATGGGCACGTTGAACGAGAACAGCAGCATAAAGGTGCCCACGGCGGCGACGATACCCGACCACCCCACCAGCCGCTTGCGGCCAAAGCGATCGGCCAGGTAGCCGCTGGGCAGGGCGGAGAGCAGGAGAAAGACGCCGACGACGGCCAGCAGTCCGGTGGTCACCCCGGGAGCGTTGGGAATGTGTAACACGTCGGCCAGGAAGTATTGGGCGAAGCTCTGGATGGAGCCGACGGCAGCCAGGAACATCAACCGATTGACCACCCACCAGGTGAAGGCGGGATACTTTTGAGCGTCTTGCCCCACGCCTACGCGCGCACCGTAATACACGCCCAAGAAGATCGAGCCGGCCATGGCGGCCAGTCCCGCCAGAGCCACGGCGACCAACTGAATCACGCCGGTAGCGGCCAGGAGACGGCCCACCAGCGCTACCAGCCCGCCGAGGCCATAAGTCACGGTCAGAAACAGTATCGTCAGGAGCAGCAGGCGCACGGCCAGGGGGGTGATGGGAGAGGTGGGCTTCTCGGTCAATGGCTCTTCTTTCACGGTGAGCACGGTGATGAGCATGGTCACGACGAAGGAGGCCATGATCAGGACGATGGACAAGGTCACCAGCCCTTTGTCAATCAGGGGACCGATGGTGAAAGCCATCAAGATGGCCGGGAGCAATTCCATAATCGCTTTGACCCCCGAGGCTCGCCCGCGTTGGTCCTCGGGGACGAGATCGGGGATGAGGCCCTGCAGGGCCCCGTGGGCCACGTTCGAGGAGAGTTGTAGCAGGACGATGCCCACCAGGAGCATCCAGTAGTTAGTCGCCCAGCCGATGATGGCCAGGAATATCACGTCGAACACGGTGCCGATGAAAATGTACGGGCGACGGCGGCCCCAGCGCAGCGTGCTGCGGTCGCTGAGCATGCCGGCCAGGGGTTGAATCAGCATGGCCACAGCCAGTCCGGCCACGCGGACGATGGAGAGGTAGGTGTTTTTCACCGCGGCGGGGACGAATAGGGCGACCAGATACGGGAGAATAATCGGGGTGATGGCCCCTGTGGCTACGTTGATACCCAACCAGTAGATGTTGATGGTGATGTAATCGTACCAGCGGAGTCGTTTCATGGTTCCCCCCTTGATGTTTCATTAATGCGGTGGGGATCGTGGGGTAGAGTGGCGGAGAACGAAGATGGCAAATATCTTATCATAATTTGCGCAGAGGTCAAATAGGCAGTTCAGCCGAAGATTTCTGGGCATGAATGGGAGGATAAGCATGGCAGAACCTGTTGTACTCACCCTGGAAAGGCACTTTACCGCCGCAGATAGGGAACGGGATGAGCACCCTCTGTTGCCCTTCGAGGTGCCGCCGGGCATTGGCCGCCTGCAGGTGCGCTATGAGTTCGATCATCCGGTCAGTTCGGCGGATGTGGGGCACAAGGAGGGCAACATCATCTGCATCGGCATCTTCGATCCGCGAGGGAGTGATTTTCTGCGAGGAGCCGGTTTCCGGGGCTGGAGTGGGGACGCGCGTCCCGAGTTCATCATCGCGCCGGATGAGGCGACGCCGGGCTACATCGCCGGTCCTATCCAGCCGGGGACCTGGCACATTCTGTTGGGGCTGTATCAACTTCACCCCGAGGGCTGTCATGTGCGGGTAACGGTGACGCTTTTTCCCGGGCAGGGTCAGGGGGAGTTTGCGCCGCCGCCAGCGCCGCGGGTGTTGCGCCGTGGCCCGGCCTGGTATCGGGGTGATCTGCACTGCCACACCTATCACAGCGACGGCAGCGCGCCCCTGTCCGATCTGCTCGCCGCGGCGCGGGCGCAGGGTCTCGATTTCCTGGCCGTGACCGAGCACAACACCACCAGCCACTTCCCAGAGCTAGCCCGGTACACGGCCTCGGATCTGCTGCTCATCCCCGGTGAGGAGATCACCACTTTCCACGGTCACGCCAACACCTGGGGCATCCGTAGCTGGCAGGAGTTCCGCTGCTGGACGGTGGAGCAGATGCATCAGGTGCGGGCGGCGGTGCGGGCCGCGGGGGCTCTGTTCTCCGTGAACCATCCCAAGCACGAGGGACCGGAGTGGGAGTACGTCGTGGACCTGGATGCGGATTGCGTGGAGGCCTGGCAGGGGCCCAATTGGTTCTGGAATTTTCAATCGCTGGCTTATTGGGATGACCTGCTCCGCAAGGGGAAGCGGGTGGTGGCCGTCGGTGGGAGCGACAAGCATCAGGGGCCTTTCGACGGCACGCTGAGCAATTACGAGATCGGCACGCCGACCACCTGGGTGTGGGC
Source organism: Anaerolineae bacterium (assembly GCA_014360845.1). GTDB lineage: Bacteria > Chloroflexota > Anaerolineae > JACIWR01 > JACIWR01 > JACIWR01. The sequence goes on along the minus strand of JACIWR010000045.1, from coordinate 2,703 downwards.
CGAGGAGCTGTCCGAGCGGGCGATTTTGGACGGCATCCGCGCCGGGCACGTGTTCATCTCGCTGGACCCGCGCGGGCCGCATTTAGAGATGACGGCGGAGGCGAAGGGGCAGACGGCGATGATGGGCGACGAGTTAGACCTGTCCGCCGGGGACGTGGTGCGGTTCCGCTGTCGGGTGCGGGGCGCGGCGGGGAATCTGTTACGGGTGATCAGCGATGGGCAGGTGCGCGAGGTTCCCGTGGATGCCGATGATTTCGTCCACGAATGGGAGTTTGTGGCCGCTGATGGGCGCTCCTACGTGCGCGCCGAGGTCATTGAGCCGCCGGAGGTGCCGCTAGATGAGGAGCCGGCGGCCCTGATGCTGCTGGCCCTGGGCAATCCTATCTACGTGTCATCCTCCCACAGGTCCTAACCTGGGGGAGGATCGGGAGGGGCGATGAATTCTCGAGAGCGGGTGTTGACCGCGCTGTGCCATGAGGAACCGGATCGCGTGCCCATTGATCTGGGGGGGATGGCCTCCACGGGCATCCACGCCGTGGCCTACAATCGTCTCAAGCGATACCTGGGCCTGGGCGGGACGACGCGCGTGTTCGACATCGTGCAGCACCTGGCCGAGGTGGAGGAGCCGGTGCGCCGCCGCTTCGGGGTGGACGTGATTGCCCTGCCGCGCCTCGAGGTCCTGCCCGGCGTGCGCAACATCCACTGGAAGCCGTGGACGCTGCCCGACGGCTCTCCGGCTGAGATCTCCGCCGATTTTCATCCCGTGCCCGCCGCCGATGGCGGTTGGGAGATACGCAGCCCGGAGGGGATGGTGCTCTACCGCATGCCGCGCAACGGTTTCTACTTCGACCCGGTGGAGGCCCCGCTGGCCCATGCCGACCCCACCACCTTGCGCACTCTGGAGCTCCCTCGCATTGGGGATGAGGAGCTGCGACTTTTGCGCGAACGGGCTCGTACTCTGTACACAGAGACCGAGTATGCCATTGTGGGCGCGTTCGGCGGCAATCTGCTGGAGATGGGGCAATCGCTGCGCGGGTGGACCCAGTTCATGATTGATCTGGCTTCCGAACCCGATTGGCTGGAGGATTTTCTGGAGCGCATCACCGAGATGTGGATGGACAGTCTGGCCCGGTATCTGGATGCGGTGGGGGACTACATCCAGGTTATCCAGTTCGGTGATGATTTGGGCGGGCAGCAGCGGCTTCTCATCTCCCCGGCCATGTACCGCCGCCTCTTCAAGCCGCGTCACCGGCGGATGTACGAATACGTCCACGCTCATTCCGACTGCGCCGTGTTTCTCCATTCCTGCGGGGCCATATACGAGTTGATCCCTGATTTGATCGAGGCCGGGGTGGATATACTCAATCCGGTGCAGACCTCGGCGGCGGGGATGGACCCGGCGCGGCTCAAGGGCGAGTTCGGCGACAGATTGGTCTTCTGGGGCGGGGGCTGCCACACTCAGTACGTGTTGCCGCGAGGCACGCCTGCCGAGGTGGCCGCCGATGTGCGGGAACGGTTGCGGGTTTTCGCTCCAGGGGGCGGGTACGTTTTCGCAGCTATCCACAACATCCTGCCCGAAATCCCGCCGGAGAACGTGGTGACCATGTTTGATGCCGTGAGGGGATGGTCAGCGGATTAAGCCGATAATCGGCTTCATCGGCTTCATCGGTTGACCCCACCCCAGGTAGACAGCGGCCACGTTTTGCGTTATAATGGTCAAGAACTTGCACACGCCACGCTGCTAAATTCCAGGAAAGAGGACTACCCTTGGTCAGACGCGTTGTCATCGTCGCTTGGCTAATAACATCCACCGTGTTGGCGAGCGGCATCCTGCTCCCCAGCGCTCACGCGCAACAGAGCGGCCCTTCCCTCCAGGTAGATGCTGGCTTCGACGGCTACTATCGCCCCGACGCATGGCTGCCTCTTCTGGTGACGGTGTCCAACGAGGGCGACGAGGTGCAGGGGGAGGTGCGCGTCGTCCACGACGACCCCATGGGCCGCCAGACGGTCTACGCGCAACCCGTGCTCCTGCCCACGCGCTCGCGTAAGCAGTTCTTCCTCTACGTCTTTGGCGAGGGTTATTTCCACCAACTCACCGTAGAGCTGGTGGCGCGGGGTCGGGTGCTGCGCAAGGAAATGGTTGCTCTCTCGGTCCTCCAGCCGAACGATGCTCTGGTGGGAGTGGTCAGCTCTTCACCGTCCACGCTCAACCTGTTGGCCGCGCTGAACACTGTCCAGGGAGGGCGGGTGGTAGTAGCTCACCTGTCTCCGCAAGACCTGCCATCCCAGGGCCGGGCCTGGCAGGCACTGGATGCTCTGGTGTTCAATGATGTGGACACCGGGGTGCTCACCCCCTCGCAGCGGGAGGCGCTGGTCGCCTGGGTGATTTCCGGTGGGCATCTGGTGGTCACCGGGGGGCTGAACGCTGCTCAGACCGCCGCCGGCGTGGCCGATTGGCTGCCGGTTGATGTGAGCGGCACCCGTACCCTGGACGACGTTTCCGCCCTGGGGGAGTTCGCCGGCGTTCCCTTGACAGACGGCGGCCCGACAGTGGTGGCTACCGGCCCGGTGCGCGAGGGGCGGGTGTTGGTCGCCCAGGGGGACCTGCCCCTGGTAGTGCGCCGTCAACTGGGTGGGGGTCAGGTGACCTTTCTGGCACTTGACCTAAACACCGCACCCTTGCAGAACTGGCCTGGCAACGAG
>JACIWR010000449.1 GCA_014360845.1 Anaerolineae bacterium | reverse complement strand
CTGGCCGTTGATGGGGCACCGGCCTCTTCTCGATAGAAGTCAGCTAGCGTGACTGCGGATTCAAGAGCGTACAGGATCTCATCGCCAGCAGCCTGCTCCGGATCAAGTCCAGCGAATCCTTGCCACGCTTGTACTGAGGCTCTGCTAGCAATCTGTTGGAATTTGTTAGCTTGCTTCCTAATTCTTGAGTCTCTGCTGATTTGACGTATCGCACTTACTGTGCCGGTACTCCCACTTTGTATCCACCCTTGTCTAGTCGCATCAGCAATCTGTTGTTGTGTGAGCGAAGCAGCTTGAGCCAAAAGGGCAAGCCAGCACCAACTCCCTACATCACTTGAGTCTAACGAGACAACCTTCTCAAATTGCCCGATGGTTCGTGCTAATTGCTCTGGTGTCTCTATCGAGAGGCGGTAGGCATGCGCCAGCAGTCGTTCAGCTTCGATGAAAGGCTCAGGAGAGGCTTTTATTGCAAGCAATAGTTCGCCAGCTGCATCTTGGTATTTTTCCTCAAAGAACAACTCGGTTCCTCTCTCGGCATGTGCCCGCGCTTTCTGGGTGGCGCTTTCGAAATCAACAGTCATCTTTCCCTCTCCTTTCCCACTTCGTAATGCTGTGCCCGGCACAACGCATGAGAGCCGAGCTGACAGATAAACACCCCTGGCATTGGACTTTGGACAAAACGATCCCTATCCTCGACGGAGCCGAGGTTGAAATCAGCACCTTAACACTTGGACTAATCGAGCCAATGAGTGTAATCAGGCCCTTTGTAGGGTCTTTCTGACCACCGGATGGCGTTTTCGCGGTGGCAAGCGAGTTCCTCTTGCTCTCCCAGGGGATTTACCCCGGGGTTTGGCCGCACGAGCTGGTGTGCCCAATTGCCGAATAAGTCGGCTGAAGTCCCGCTGCACCAGGCTGGGTGAGGGAGGACGTTCCTTCCGATGCGGGAGATAGCGTTCCCAAGGACGAGGGAGTGAGCGGGTCAGAGGACGGGCCAGCCACAACTGAAAGTACACTATCTGCGTCAGGCGCCACCACTGCTCTTCCCGCCGGGCGTCTGGGGTCTGGTAAGTGGTAGCCAGCAAGCGTTGTTTGCTGAAGCGATGATAGTGTTCCTGGTCTGGACGCCGGAGATAAGCCTCATAGATCTCCCGCAAACTCAGTTCCTCCCGCCGCACCCCCATGACCAGCAACCATAAGGGACGGCGGTGAAGCGGGATTCCATCCTCGGTGGTCACCTCAATACGCACCAGCGTAAAGGGATAGCGCTGCATCGGGAAGTCCCGGGTGCCCCGCATAAGCATGTTGCGCCAGGCCTGGATATGGACCCGATAGGTTCGTCCACGAGTCGTCTCCGTGGAGAAAGTCGCCTCTTCATCCGGCGGATGCCAGGTCTCCGGCTCGCCGAGAGCAAAGCGGTCACCATACCAGCGGGGGTGGCCTTTGCGGGGTGCTCCATCACCGGCGTAGGCCCGATAGAAGACCCGGTTGCTGCGCAGGCGGGTGATAGTCACCAGGTTGGGCAAGGCACGATGAGTGGCCAGATAGGCTCGCTTGCTGTAACTGCTGTCCCCCACCTCCACGCACAGGTCCTGGTGAAAGGGGAGGTGTTTGTCGGTGAGTAGGGACTGCACCTGTTCCGCGCCCACCAATTCCCGATCCTGGTGGCTGGCGACGCGACGCACACTGAGCGGCACCACCCAAGGGGGATCACCGGGCAGCCTCTCCGTCAGCAGCACTACAGTCGAGTAAGCGTGACCGATGGTGATCGGCTTGTTGCTGGTGATCACCTGGGGCCGGTATACTAAGCCCCGATCCTCCAGGGTGGCGGCGTAGGGTCGAGGATGGGGAACCACATCTACGCCCAAGAGCCAGAAGGGCCATTTCTGAGGGCGCGGCAGGAAGGGCGCCATAAGGTGCCATTGGACCTCCTCTGGCAGGACAAAGGCGTTGATAGCCTTGTACAGATCGCTGTAATGACGCCCCTCAAAGAGGGGATTGAGACTTAGTTCGACCACCGAGCGAGCGTAAGTGTTGCCGCTCAGGGCATTGGTCAGTGCCATCACCGCATTGGCTCGATTGTCAAGGTGCGAGTATAATTGTTCCTGGAACTGCGCAAGGGAAGGGTGGTGTTTCATAATACCCTAACCTTGCCGCAGTTCCGCTATCTTGTCAAGTGCCCCAGGCGCTCAGTGCCCATTTTGTCCAAAGTCCAATTTTTATGGTTCGCTCATTTTCAAGGCGGTTTCGAAGAATTCACACAGAGAGTTGTGTAGATGGTCGACGGGAAGTCCAACAGTTCCAAGATACGCTGCTGTACTTGAGTGAGTGGTGTAAGATGACGATGCGTTCGTTCACCCTCTTGAATGATGGTCAGGGTGATCTCTTTGAAGGCCTCCAAGAGCAATTCGGCGGTGGGCCGAGCCGTGGCCCGCTTGGGATTGCCGGCATACAGCCCCGCCAACCAGCCTCCATCGGCGGTCAGACGGCGCCGGACGACGAACTCCACCAATGCCAGCACCCGCAGACCAATGCTCAGCAGGCGGATCAGGCCGGTGGCATGGTCATCTCGCTGCAAGTACATGGGGCTCAACGACAAGGGCTTGCCCTTCAACCGGCCAAAAGCTCGCTCGATGATGTATTCGCTGCGATAGGCCAACACCGCCTGCGTCAAGCTCAGCCGCTCTTGGGGAGCGTTGGTGGCATACACCCGCCAGCCCAGCCGCCGCACGGCTTCTTCCACGGCTGCCTCATCCACCTCAACCGTCGCCTGCACCTCTCGCTCTATGCGTACCGCGGCGGGCCGATAATTCTCGAAAATTGTCCAAATTTGAGTGAACCATAAGCCTATCATTACCTTTGCACGCACTTTGACAACCGCATAACTGGAGTTGACAGCAGGCCAGGGTGTGGTAAACTACAGATCATCTATGCCACGAGGAGGTTGTGATGAACCATCCCCCAGCCGTGTGTAAGAAAGCGCA